>JABINZ010000138.1 GCA_018698135.1 Bacteroidota bacterium | reverse complement strand
GCTTTTACTATTGGTATATTGGCTGGTGCAATATCAACTACTGGTTTTGCACTTCTTCAGAGTAAACAACAAAAGCTTATTAAGTCTGTTGATACATGTGGTGTTACCAATTTACATGGCTTGCCGGGCTTGCTAGGCGGTTTGTCAGCCATTCCTATGGTTAGTGGTATTAATGTTTCCAGTCAGTTGTCGGGTATACTAATAACTGGTGTCTCGGCCTTAATATTTGGATTTTTAACAGGAAAATTCATTTCTTTATTTGGACACAGACAGGAAGCATATCTTGATGCTGAAGAGTTTGAAGATGCAGATTGATAAATAAGATATTCATCTGAAATCCTCTTAAACGAAATACTTTAAGAGGATTTTTTGTTTGTTAATATTGATTGATTCTCTTTTCCTCAGGTTTAGAGCCTTCTTGTAAAATTCGGCCTTATATATGCTAATCATCGCCTAAACTTTTATTTTATGTAATTTTATGGGATATATTAATCGCCAATAATTCAATCAATAGCAATATGGTAAAAAATGATGATGATAGGCTTAATTCAGAATGGTTAATTCCATTTATACTAAAATATAAATGGTTGCTTGTCCTGAGTGGGTTTATTGGTGCACTGATTGTGTTTATTGGGTGCCTTATTACAACGCCTAAATATCAGGCATCAGCAATTGTATATGCAGCAGGTGTTAATGCCAGTAATCCAATGCAATTAGCTGAAGGAAATTCAATGTTGTTATTGCAGTTGTTGGAGTCGAGTTATTTGAAAGACAGTTTAACAATTCGCCTGAATCTTGCTGAACATTATCAAATAAATACATCAAAAAAAGATTGGAAAACTGCCGTTGGAGCTGAATACGATAAAAATGTCAGTTTCAAACGAACATTATACAAATCCATTCGCATTAGGGTTCTTGATAAAGATCCAGAATTTGCTGCTGAAATGGCCAATGCCATTGTAACAATTAGTAACGAAATCAATACAAAAATAGTAAAGGTTAATACGGTTGGTTATTTGAATTCAGTGGAAGAAAAATATCATGAAAAAAAAGCAGAAGTCGATAAGCTTGCATTGGAAATATCCTCTTTAAAAAATATAAATATTGATGATGCAAGGAGTAACTTGGAAGCAAAACTTTTCATTAAGAATTCAAATATTAACAAAATAAGAATAAAAATAACAAGTATCCGAAAGGAGCATGAGGTGCATGGATTGAGTCAACAATTGGATAATGTTCAAAGTCAATTTACCAGAACGGAAAGTCAATTGAAACACGAAACGGCAAAGTTTGCTGTTTATGAAGAACGTTTATCACCCTTCGATTCGTTGCGAATAATTTCAGAAGCCCAAGTTGCAGGTTTAAAAGAGAAAAAGGAATCGCTGAAAACAAAGCTTAACAAACTCAATCAGTCCAACGATGAATATATAAGACTGAATAATGAACTTGCATTGGAAATTCAGACTCGCGATCAATTGGTGAGGCGAATTGAAACAATTCAAAATACGTTTGAACCCGGTGTTCAGAGTATTGAAATGTTTAAAAAACAAAGTCATTTTGAAAATGAGTTAGCACAACTGGCTGCTTTTAAGAAAGAATTTGAGAAAGCAAAATCCAACTATGAAAGAGCAGAACCTGGGTCATATTTGATCAGCCAAGCAGTAGCAAACTACAACAAAGCCTATCCCAATACCCTGATGTTTATTCTCATTGGGTTTTTCTTATCAGTATTTCTGTCCTTTTTTGCCTTACTGATCTTCAAGAAAGCTTAGCCTACACAATGAATTTTAAATCCATCAGCAGATTACAAGCATTTCTTTTAATTTCAGGCATTATCAGCTTCGGGATATTTATGACAATAGCTATTTTCAGGGATTCTTTGATCTTAAAAGCAGTTGCCTTGTCGATACCTTTTCTGTTGTTGCTGATCTATTTTGCCGTATTGCATCCCAAAATTTTTGTTGCTGTTCTTATTGTGTTATTGCCACTGTCTATCAATCTTGAAAATACCCCTTTTGGATTTGGTATTAGTCTACCTGCTGAAGTTTTGGTGACTTTAATGGCCTTTCTTGTTCTTGTTAATTTAGTTAAAGGGAAAGATGTAGACTTCCAATTTATCAAACATCCGGTTAGTATTGCAATTCTGATAAATCTGATATGGATGTTTTTGACATCATTAACGAGTACAATGCCTTTGATTTCTGTAAAATATCTTTTTATACGGATAAATTTTCTTTTGGTATTTTATTATTTAATTGCTCAACTTTTTGGAACAAAACAAGGTGTACAGCTCTTCTTTTGGCTTTATGGAAGCAGTTTGCTTGTTGTCATCTTTATCATTTTACTGAAGCATTCTCAGTTTGGTTTTACACAAGAAGTTAACCATTGGGCAGCAAAACCATTTTTCAAAGATCACACTATTTATGGTGCGTGTGTTGTGATGATGTTACCCTTTTTTATTGCACGGATTTTTATCAAGCAGCTGGATCTTAAATTTCCTAGAATTTTTTCCTTTGCCATTGTTCCCTTACTTTTAGTATCCATTTTTACTTCCTATTCTCGAGCAGTTTGGTTGAGCATTGGAATTATTAGTATTTTTTTAATACTTCTTCAATTAAAAATTCCAGCCAAGTACATTAGCCTTGGACTGGTGTTATTAGTATTATCGATGTGGTTTGTACGTGAACCAATCCTCATACAGTTGCAGGATGTTCAAAGTCAGCGAGGTACAGATGTAAAAGAGCACCTTACATCGGCAGCTAATATTGAATCAAGTGTGTCGAATAAGGAGCGGGTAAATAGATGGGAATGTGCTATTGATATGTTTTTGGAAAAACCTTTTTTAGGTTATGGTCCGGGAACTTATCCATTTCAGTATGCACCTTTTCAAAACGAAGAAAACATGACCATTATCAGTACTTATGATGGAGATAAAGGGGGTGTGCATTCCGAATATCTTAAACCTTTGGTGGAGTCAGGCATTATTGGTTTTTTAACTTTTGGAGCCATCTTGCTGATGGTGTTGCGTTCGTCTATACGGTTGATATACAGAACGAAAGACAAATCGATTAAATTACTTACTTTAAGTCTTTTATTGGGTTTGTCAACCTATTATTTCCATGGATTTGTTAATTATTTTTCAGAAACAGATAAAGCTGCAGTTTTGTTTTGGGGGATGGCAGGTTTAATAGTGGCTCTTGATATTAAGGAGAAAAAAGTGAACACAGCGAGCAAAACATATGTAAATTTGAAAAATATATCCTTCTAATGGTTATTGCTGCAAAAAAAATAAAATTGACAAGTGATGAAAAGTCGCTATTGGCAACATTGTATTACTATGATGTGTTTCAACACCCATTGCATAAAAATGAGTTACGAAATTCCATAGAAAATCGAGATACAAATTTTATTGACTCAGTATTAAACAACTTATTGAAATATGATTTAATTGGTCAAAAGGATGACTTTTATTTTATTATAGGAAATTCCCAAGTGGTTGAAGAAAGGAAAAATGATGAGCAAAACTTAGATCGTTATTTGAAAATTGCACATTTTATGTCTAAGATCATTGCTTCTTGTCCGTTTGTAAGAGGTGTGAGTTTATCAGGTTCTATTTCAAAAGGGAGGATTTACAAAACAGCAGACATTGACTTTTTCATCATTACCGAAGCAGGTAAATTATATATCAGCCGTTCATTGCTTACATTTTTTAAGAAAGTTTTTCTGTTCAACTCCTATAAATATTTTTGTCTGAATTATTTTGTCGATGTTGATTCTTTGGGTTTTAAAGAACGAAATCGATACGCAGCAACTGAAACCATAACCTTAATTCCTACTTACAATAGTCAGCTTTTTGATAAATTGTTGGATGCAAATGAATGGATCAAGGAGTTATATCCTGGTTTTGAAAGAAAAGATGACAGACATATTATTCCAGAAAGAAGACGACCAATTAAGGCCTTTTTGGAGTTTTTATTACGAAATCAATTTGGAAATTGGCTCGATAGTATATTGATGAAACTGACAGATTCATACAGACGTAATAAGTTTTCACAAATGAGTGAAAAAAAATACACATATGCCTTCCAAACACATAAAAATGTATCCCGTCATCATCCAGATGATTTTCAGAATGATGTGATGCAAAAGTACAATCATAGAATTACTGACTTTGAGAATTCTTGCGGTGTAAGTTTACTGGATGATTAAAAGTATTGAGAAAATAGCATGAAAAACAAAGCAGATCGTAATCCAGATTTATATTATGAAAAAGTAGCCG
>JABINZ010000137.1 GCA_018698135.1 Bacteroidota bacterium | reverse complement strand
TGGGCTTCTGCAATGGAAGCTACTTATGTTGCATCTCAACCTAATAAACGTATTTGGGTTGTAGGTATGTCCTATAGAAAGGCTCGATTAATCTTTAGAGAAATATGGCAACGTATGGTTGTTGGACATCCTGAAGATATTATCCGTTCATCTGAAAAGGATATGTATATTAAGTTTAAATGGGGGACAACTGTTGAAGGTATGTCGGCTGACAATCCTGATTCCTTAGTGGGTGAAGGACTTGACCTTTTGGTTATTGATGAAGTAGCCAAGATGAATAAAAAGATTTGGGATATGTATTTATCCCCAACTGTAGCAGGTAGAAAAGGTAAGGTAATATTTATTACAACTCCCGAAGGTCGGAACTGGATATATGATTTATACAAACTTGGTACTTCAGACACAGAATGGAATAGTTATTCATCTCCATCATGGATGAATCAACACGAGTTCCCATTAGGTATCCATGACCCTGCACTTATTGAAAGACAACGTAATATGACTAAGGCACTATTCGGACAAGAGTTCGGTGCTGAGTTCTCAGTATTTGAAGGCAAGGTATGGGATTTCGATAGAACAGAAGATACGGGAGACTTCCCATACGACCCGAACCTTCCTACATATTGCTCAATAGATTTTGGGTATAGGATGCCTGCTGTATTATTTATGCAAACCCAAGTCATTAATGGGCAAGACTATATTCGTATCTTTGATTCTATACTGCATAAACAAAACATTAAGACAGAAGACTTGATTAAGATGATAAAGACCAAGGGATACCCGATTGTATCGTATTACGGAGATCCAGCAGGGAGTAATGTTCAGGGACAGAGTGGTGCTGCTGATATGGAGATATTCCGTAGGAGTGGTATTCACATTATCTCAACACGAGATAAGGAGAGTCGTAACATTATCAGTAGTGTAGCTTACGCAAGGGGATTCTTTGAGAATGCTTATGGCACTCGTAGGGTTCATGTAGATAAAAGATGCCTTGATGTAATACAAGATTTTGAAGAATACCGCTACCCTGAGTCGGTGGACGGTAAAGCAATAAGAGAAGAACCTACTAAGGATGGGTATCATGATCATGGTAATGATGCCTTTAGATATTTCATAACAAATAGATTCCCTATGAAGAATAGGGTCATGAAGAGGATACAAAGATGATACACGATGTGATTAGAGATAAACTGATTGAATCAAAACTAATAACAGCACAGGGAAGACGAAACGAGATACGAAAGTATTTAGATTACTATTCTGGCACATCAACAGACCAATATATAAATAAATTCTTTGATGGAGATGCTTTTTCAGAGATTCCACCATCTCTAACTAACTTTACAAGAAAGTTCATCAATAAGATTAGTAGAATCTACACACTTGGTGCTAATAGAACTACAGGTAGTACAACTGATGTGTACAACAAAATAACAGCATTTAAAGATGTTAGGATGAAGCACGTTGAACGTATGACTCGTTTAGTGGGTACAGTCGCTAATCGAGTTTACTGGGAGAATGATAAGTTCGAGTATAGACCGATATACTACTTTGAATCGTACTTCGGAGAAAATCCTTTTAAACCTGAAGCTATTATTTACCCCCTACTTAACCAATCTGCCGATTTATCTAATTCAACAGGATTACAATGGGCATACTGGGATTCAAGTATCTATGCCGTTCTTGATAATGATGGTGCAATACTACAAGAAACAGAGAATCCTTTAGGTATCTTGCCATTTGTTTTCACGCATCGTGAAGACCAGATTGATTCATTCTTTGTTGAAGGTGCAGCAGATATTATTAATTGTAATGAACAAGTCAATATTGGTCTAACGGAAATGAATCTTGGATTGAGATTTAATATGTTTGGACAACCTTGGGTTAGGGGATTAAGAGCAGACCAAGAAACGATTAGAGCAGGTTCTAATACTATCCTTGATATGGGTGATGAAGGAGAATATAACGTTACAAGTCCTAATGGGAATATTGCAGATGCAATAAATAACATTAAATTCCAAATTGAACTTGTTGCTTCCAATAATCACTTATGGATTCAATGGGCAGAGTCTGGCGGTGAAGTCCCATCGGGTATCTCTTTAATGATTAAAGATTTGGAAAGAAAAGAAGATTACTTTGACGATATTGCGATGTGGAGACTATATGAAAAGGATTTTTATGATGTTGAACGTGTAATTGCCGAGTATAACGGGATTCCACTGTCTGAAGAGTTTGGTGTTGATTTTGAAGAAGTCGAATATCCAACAACAGTTCAAGACCAAATACTGAAAGACCAGTTTGACCTTGAGCAGAACTTAATTACTCGTGCCAAGATTATGGTTCGTAATAATAAAGATTTAACAATTAACCAAGCACAGGAAGTTATCGATGAAAACCGAAAAACAAACGAAAGCGAATCACAACAGTCAATCTTTGCTCAATTCCGTCAAGAGCCTAGACAAGCTGAATGATATTGATATCGAATTAAGCGGTGACATCCAAGAAATTATTAATGATCCGATTGCTTGGGCTGAGAAACAAGTAGAAAAGTTTATTCTTGAGAATCAAGATAAGTATTTAGAATCAAAACAACTTGGGGAGGGTTTTTGGAATGAAATTAGAGATGACGGTTAATTTCGACTTTGGAAAACTTGCTGACAATCTGGATAATCTATTGGGAAATTATGCCCATAGGGTTTCAGTATCTTCAGCGGATAGGGCTAAGGAAGCTATTGATAGTGGCAAATTTGAACCATTAGCTGAATCAACAAGAGAGATTAGGGTAAAGGGGACAAAGCACCGACCTAAAACAAATTCTTTTAAGCCCTTGGTTCATACAGGTGCGTTCCGAGATAGTATCAAAGGGACAAAAGATGGCGTTGAAATGCTATCGTATGGTGCAAAGCACATCAAAGCACATAAAACGCCACCTAATTCAATGATACCCAATGCCGATGTCCCTGCGAGAAACTTTTTATCAGTCGCTATGAAACTTGCCAGTAAGGATACTTCTAAACTGACGAAAAACTTAATTAAGGCAATGCGTAACGCAATGCACTTATCAACCCCAATTAAATCGAGGTAATCATGCCCGAACAGGAGAAGTTAGATGACAAAGATAGAGAAATATTATTATGGGTTGCTCTCGGACTCTCTTACGACGTTAGAATCTTCGCAGAAAGATTTGGACAAGAAATTGGAAGACTTAATGCAAGTGGTGTTAGCCAACAATCAATTATTGGCACACTTAATGACGATCTTAGGCGAAACGGAAGAATCTTCGGAGAACTTAGGAACGCAATTAAGCGAGGAATTATTGGAGGCATTAATCAAGCATTCCGCAGAACTGGATATATGGGGCAAAAGCTAAGATGGATTACTGTGTCTAAGAATATATGTCCTGATTGTGAATCAAGAGCAGGTGAAGTTGATAGCTGGGAAGGATGGCAAGCCAAAGGTATGCCAGGTTCAGGTTGGAGTGTGTGTAAAGAGTATTGTTACTGCCAACTCATCCCAGATGACATAGAGATAAATACCACAATAGCCATATGAAGCGATTTAAGGTAGTGTCATGGCTGTGTATTGATTGTATCCATACTTGGTTCACCCTCACCGCTTTGGATGACGCTACGGCTGAATTAGAGCCTTGTCCACGTTGTAGTTCTTTTAATACTAAACAAGCAATTCCTGAAGTTGATTAATTATTTGTTTTTAGAATGCCATATTGTTAATTTAAGATTTGGCACTATATAGTTTTTTTATATATGTATTATATATGGTATTGGTTTGTCAAATCTGACAAATGGATTTGTCAAGTACGTCAAATGGAAGGAAGTGCCTTTAAACAGCGTTTTTTCCTTAAAAACAACCACCAGTGCCGTTTCTTCCCATTTTCTCTTTTGATAAATGGATAGAAACACCTTTAAAGGGCATTTTCCTTTAAATCTGCTTCCATTTTCTCTAATTTAGCCATCCACTCTCTCCGTTGCTTGTTTGAGTGGCGACCTCGCCCTAAAAGTATTAATCCAACCTTATGGGCACGATTCCTTATATCTAAGGCTATTTTACGTTTCTTTTTGGTCTTTTCCTGTTGAGCCTTTGATACAACACCTACTTTTTCTTTATAAACGTGTTCAAAATCTTTCACAGATGTCTGCGGCACATCAGGTCTTTGTGGAAAGACTTCAAATTCAGCTTCTTGGTACTCAATTTCAGCAGGAATCTCTTTTCCTTCAGGTGAATCAAGGAATTTCTCAAAAGGAGACTGTGTATTTGCAATTTCCACTCTTTTAATAAGTTTGCCAGAGTGTTCAAGGATTAAACGACCAGCTTGAACGTTTCCACCTTCTGCTTCTCGAATCATCGCATTTAAAACAACAGGCAACCGACTGCCAAATGTAATCATATACTTTTGATAGAGAACTTCAACAAATTCAGGGTCTTTTAGCCATCGATGTATAGTTGCTCGTGTAACTCCGACTTTATCACCGATAACTTGATTTGATTGCCCCATTTCATCGACCATTATTTCAATAGCTTGCATCTTTTGAGATGTCCAATGTGCAGGTAGATTGACCATATACTTTTCCTTAATTTTCCCTAAAGTTAAAACTTTAAACCGATTAATACAAGAACTCTCTCGAACATCGGAGATGTGAGTACTCAAAACGCACCTAAATCCAACTAAGTCTCTTATCCTACTATAGAGAACAAAGGCATCTATTAATTAAATAATTAAACTTAAATATGGTTTTATTTTTTTTTAAAATAGCAACAGACTTAACTATACACCATTTTATGAGTAATGACGTTTAACCACCCTAACCAGATAAGCATACCCCTTGCCCCCTATTGCAAGTGAATCACATGAAATTAATCTTTTCATGCTGCGGTAATGGGTGGTTTGATAGGATGCACCATTAAAGTCCATGGTGGATTCGCGGAACACTTACTTGAATCGCTACATTTTATTGTATTAATAGCATTGTAAAATAAATTAAATAACCTATTGACAAATAAAAAAACCTACCTAAATTCTATCGTATCAAATGATACATAAACAAACAAAAAAGGGAAACAAAATGAAACAAACAATAATAAATAGCTTTATTGATAAATCAGTTAAAGCACCAAGTTATGAGCCAAATGAACTGACAAGGAAAAACTTTGGCGATTGGATAACTGCCAACCCTCTCGGCACATACAAAGAATGGAAAAAATATCTTGAACTATTAGTTGAAGGGGGTGAGTGATATGAAACAAACCAAAGAACAATTTAAAAAGGATTTTGAGAGTCTGAATTGTTACTATCTTGAAATAAATGACGAAGTTTATTATCTCAATTTAAAAACGGATACAATGCAAATAGGTGGCGTAACCAATGCGGGCTTTTATCCTACGTATGAAATTGAAATTGATTATAATTTTAGCTTAGGCGAAAATTTACTTGACCTAGTCGAATCCTTCAAAGAAACAGAGGTGAAATCATGAAACTAAAAACAACTAAAAAACAAATAAAAGAAAGTGCGTATCAACTGTATGCAGTGGGGTATTGTGAGCTTGATAGATTGTTTGTGTATCAATCGCCATTTGCTTATTCGAGTGGTGTTTATGGCTGGTCTTGCGATTATTACAATTTGGACGGGGTCATTATTTCAACGGGTTATTCACCGATAGGCGAAAGCATTGCGTATGATCTGCAAAAAAAATACAATAATCTGGCGAAGAAAGCTCACAGCAGGGACGAAATGGGTGAACTATTGCAGGATTTCCTAAATGAAATAACTAAAAAAAAGGCAAAAAAATGAAACACACAAAAATAGATATTGAAACATTAAGGAATCAAACAAGCTGGGATTTAAAACAAATGACAAAAGCGTTGTCCCTTCCAATTTCCAGTTTTTTAAATACAGAAGAAGACAACATAAGGCTAAAAAACGCTAAAAAGGTATTAAGGGAGCGTAAAGGCAAATAATAAAATAAAGAAACCAATCTAGCCCGCTTTTTAGCGGGCTTTTTTGGTGTTTGGATACGAGTAAAATAATTAAACAGGGGTAAATTTAGCCATAACAGAGAGAAAAACCTTCGAAGTATACTTACTATAGATTCCAGTTAAAGCCTCGATATGAGCGAAATTAGGCACGTTAAAAACAATTCATAGTCAATAGTTTAACCAGTGAATAAAATGCTTTATTGAGATTGGTTCTCAATAAGGAAATTTGACTAATGAGAATAATTCTCAATAAGGATTTGAAAATGTGCCATCATATTATAAATGGGCTGTGATATTTTGTGTTATATTTTGGGTTATATATTTGGTGTTATATTTTTGGGTTTATATTTTCAGTTATATATTGCAAGGTATATTTTGAAAAATATAAATCTCTTGAGTGAAAATAAATTGAAAAAAGACTTGACACGTATTATAATTGGTTATAATATAAGCCAAGATTAATGAACAAAAAACAAAGGAAATAAAATGAAAACAACATTATTATATGGTTGTAAAATTGGAGAACCATCATATATGAAAGAAGTTTTATATGAGTGTGATGGGTATGTGAATAGCGGTAAACTTATGAGTAAAGGCGAAAAATGGGCGAAAATAAACAATTACGATAGATTGGAGATTAGGGTAATTGAATTAGGAAAACCCGATTTTGGCATAACAGTAGAAATATAACTTGACATTACAAAAAACAAAGGATAAATAAAATGAACATACATAGAATAATAAACTACAAAGCTAACAACAAACAGTTAAACTGGGATTTTAAAACAAACAACTTCACTGAAAATGTCAATGATGCAGCTATGAAATACGGTCTTGACCTGCGACTTATGGAGAAAAAACAAATGACTTTAAACGGTGGGTCTTATTATTGTCATGATTGCAGTCATGACCGACATAAAGCCGTAAATCATTATATTGACCAGTCTTTTAATGAGTTTAAAATAAAATATCAAACCACGTTTAATAGATTGAAGAGCATATAATGAATTACCTAATAACAGCCATAATATTAACACTATTTTACATGATGGCGTTGAACTTTATCGTATGTTGTCTTGCAATGTCTGGAATTAAGATGAAAGACACAATAAATAAAACATGGTTATAAATAGCGTTATATATTTTGTGTTATATTTTGGGTTATATATTTGGGTTTATATTTTGAAGTTTATATTTCCCGTATTATATTTTGAATAATATATTTTGAAAATAATTAAAAAAACCTATTGACTTTGCAAAATAATGCTTATATTCACCGTATCAATAATGACAAATAACAAACAAAAAGGAAAATAAAATGAAACAATACGAAAAAATAGCCAGATGGATACACG
>JABINZ010000136.1 GCA_018698135.1 Bacteroidota bacterium | reverse complement strand
ACCTTTTTTTCATTGCATGATGGGCACTGACTTAAACGAAGTTGGTCTGTCTTAAGCTTCTTTTCTCCCCAACCGTAGACGATCATAATAGAGTGTTTTTAATTTAGCAGCAAGATATTAAAATACTTGAGAATATCATTTGCTAATTAATCGACATAGTGAATTAATTTTCACCCATTTGCAACCCTTAGCCTTTTTCATTGTCCTTAGGGTTGTTAAATTAAAATGAAAAACTCAAAACAATGAAAAAATCTATTGTAATAATTAGCTTGATAATCTTTTGTGGAGGAAGCATAACACATGCCCAGCAATCTTCAGAAAAACAGAATGAGATTGTACTGTATACTTTCTTTTTTAATGTTGTTCCAGACAATTTTAATGTCCCGCTGGTGGGCTTTTTCAATGTGGCTCGTGGCAATCACACAGGATTACAAGTTGGTTTTGTGAACACCACCTTCGGTCAATTCACAGGTGGTCAAATCGGTTTTGTCAATAGCAATATCAAATCAACAACAGGCATGCAGATAGGCTATATTAATACCTCGCTAAAGGAATTTAAAGGATCGCAAATCGGTTTTGTTAATACCAATTTAAAGAAATTTGTAGGAGCACAAATTGGCTTTGTAAATATCAACCTAAAAACTATTGTTGGGCCTCAAATCGGTTTTGTCAATACTACATTGAAGGATTTTCAAGGCTCACAAATAGGATTCGTTAATACTGCAATTGACCATTCAAGGGGGCCTCAGATTGGTTTTGTAAATACCGCAGCTAAAAATCTTGAAGGTGCTCAAATAGGTTTTGTCAATACAACTGCAGGAAAACTAAAAGGAGCTCAACTAGGTTTTGTAAACTATGCCGATTCTATCGAGAAAGGCATACCTTTTGGATTTCTCTCGATTGTTCGCAAAGGAGGTTTTCAAGCATTTGAGTTAAGCAGCAATCCGGCTTATCCTTTAAATCTGTCTTTTGAAATTGGCGTTTCCAAACTCTATACATCTTTTATTTTTTCCTGCAATCCCGGAACAAAAACAAGTTATGGAAGCGGAATGGGTGTTGGAACCCATATTGATTTATCTGACAAACTATTGCTCAATATCGAAGCATCCTCTATCAGTAAAATAGGTCGCAATTATTATTCAACAAATCAAATAGAACTGGGTGTTGGTTATCGTTTAAGTGAAAAGATTAGCATACTGGCCAGTGTAAATGGCGCACATCAGGTGAAAAGCAGATATACCGAAAGTTTTGACAAGCCTCTCTATAGCTTGTTAGAACACGAGATCAATGACAACAACAGAATGCTCATGGGATTTAATGCCGGCATTAAAATCAGTTTATAAACCGGAGTTCGGGTTATATGATTTTCTATTCATAATTGGTTGGTTAGGAGTGGGGGCATTGGCTCCCATTTTTTTTGCCCAACCTACAACAACCAGTACTTCTTTCCATCTATATCGAATAGAAATACTTTGGTAAAAGAGGTGACAAAACAGTAAGCTTCTATTTTGTTCAAGATGCTTTGTGGAATGATGTTTTCGCCCAAGTATAAATAAACAATTAACCAGTATTCGTCAAGAATATTCTTCCTATACAAGTTTAGCTTTTCTTCTTTTTTATCCAGCAGCGCTTTCAGGTTGTCAAAGAAGTGGTCTGCCTCAATTTTGTCAGCAGTTAGTTGAGTAAGCTCTACCCCAACGCTTTTCTTTTTTGAAACGCGAATAATAAAATCAGGAGATTCCGTTTTATTAACCTTCCCTTTTGGAAAGTCCTTGAATCTCTTTCGAAATTCTTCTAAAACCTCATTTTCCTGCAAAAACTTGCTGATATAAGGCATGCTATTACAATAAAACCCCATGGGTCGTCATAAATTCAGACCTTCATGGGGTGTTTTTGTTTATTTCATTGCAATGAAATGTAATTGAGTGATGCTTGCCTGAAAATTTAGGCATGCCATTATTAGAAAACTTATGGCGTTCATAAGAGATCTCTTCTCATCCATTTTTTGGATCGCAATGACGATTATTGGCTGCTTATTGGTTTCCTAAAATCAAAGGCAAGCCTTCGCTATTGCCAATAATAATAATCTTTGAGTTTCCTGATTTAGCCAATTCTAAAGTTGCCTCAATACCTTTTTCTTTGAGAATATTGTCTGTTAGTGAAGCGTTAAGGATTCGGTTTGCTTCGGCTTTACCTTGAGCATTTATTTTAATCCTTTCTTTTTCCTGCTCTTCACGGGTAATTTTGTATTGATACGCTTCAGAAAGCTGTTCTTGGCTCAATTTGTCTTCAATAGCTTGCTTAATTTTAGTTGGCAAGGTAATATCTCTAACGAGTACTTCGTTAATCTGAACAAACTGAGTAGCCAAAATCTTCTGTACTTCTTCAAATATCTCCAATTGAATGGCATCTCTTTTTGATGAATAAATTTCATCTGGCGTATAGCGTCCAACGATACTTCTGGTCACAGACCTGATTGCTGGTTTAACGACATTATCAGTATACCTTACACCCTTTTCCTGATGTAAAAATCCAAGATTTTTGTGCACAGGCTGAAACCATACTGACGCTTCAACAATAATATCTAATCCATTTGAAGATAAAACGGCCATTTTCTCCATAATTTCCTGCTGACGAACTTCATAAATTACCATTTTATTCCATGGTGCAATTAAATGAAAGCCCTCGCCAAAAGTTCTGTCGGTAACAACCCCTTTGTTAAATGTTTTAAATAAAACACCAGCTTGTCCGGCCTTAATAGTAATTGATGATTTGAAAAGTAATATAATTCCAAAAATAACTGCAACAACAATAATTACAGCTGCTCTGCTCTTCTTGGGATTATCGGCATAGTCTTGAAAATCCATTTTTCTGAATATTTAGTTAATTAATAAACAAGTTGTATGTAAAAAATCAACAAGGTGGCTCTTCCTGTTGTATTGGGATGTATTTTTTACCTAATAAAGTTATTATTAATAATCCAGAATGCGGTCTATTTAAATTCATCCCAGCTTTTAATGCTAATATCTGCTAATTTGTATTTACAGAATGCAATAATGAAAGCGCTTGCAAGTCTATCGTTTGTAATTAAGGGAATGTTATAGTCTACTGCGCTTCTGCGGATGATATAGTCGTTGTTCAGCTCTGTTTTTGATAAGTTCTTAGGAATATTTATCACTAGGTCCAGCTTTCGTTCTTTGATATATTCCAGGACATTGGGGGATTGTTCATCATCAGGCCAGTGAAGAATTGTGGAGTCAATATCATTTTTCTTCAAAAACTCAGCTGTTCCTCGGGTTGCAAAAATATTGTAGTTGTTTTTTACCAAAAGCCGGACTCCCTCCAATAGTTCTGTTTTTGATTTAGCCGGACCTGAGGATATCATTACATTTTTCTTGGGAATTTGATATCCCACTGACAGCATGGAGGTTAAAATAACTTCATAAAAATCTTCTCCAATACAACCAACTTCTCCTGTTGATGCCATTTCGACCCCCAAAACAGGATCGGCCTTGTGCAAGCGCGAGAACGAAAATTGTGGTGCTTTTATGCCAATATAATCTAAATCAAAAAATGATTTACTGGGCTTTTCATATTTTTCTCCCAGCATTATTTTGGTTGCAATTTCAATAAAGTCGATTTTGAGAACTTTTGATACAAATGGAAAACTACGGGAAGCGCGAAGATTACATTCGATGACTTTAATGTCGTTGTCTCTGGCTAAAAACTGTATATTAAACGGACCCGAAATGTTTAGATTCCGTGCTATTTCCCTGCTTATTTTCTTTATTCTTCTTGATGTTTCAATGTAAATTTTTTGAGCTGGAAAAACGATGGTTGCATCGCCTGAATGAACTCCGGCAAACTCCACATGTTCGGCAATGGCATAGCAAACAATTTCGCCTTGATGAGCTACAGCATCTATTTCAATTTCCTTACACTCTTCAATAAATTCAGAAACAACCACGGGATATTGCTTGGAAACCAGCGTGGCCAAATTTAGGAATTCCTCCAATTCTTCTTTGTTTGAAACCACATTCATGGCTACTCCAGAAAGCACATAGGAAGGGCGAATTAATAAGGGAAAGCCTGTTTTGTCAGCAAAATCAAAAATATCATTGATACTTGTCAGCTCGCGCCAGGCCGGTTGGTCAACTTTAATTTTGTCCAGCAAACTGGAAAACTTATGTCGGTCTTCAGCATTATCGATTGACAGGGGAGATGTGCCCAAAATGGATACATCTTGCTCGTATAATCGCATGGCCAAGTTGTTGGCTATTTGCCCACCAGTAGAAACAATGACACCTTTTGGCTCTTCCAATTCAACAATATCCATTACCCTTTCATAAGTCAGCTCGTCAAAATACAAACGATCGCATTCATCATAATCGGTACTCACCGTTTCCGGATTATAATTAATCATAACCGATCTATATCCTGTCTTTTTTACTGTTTTTAGTGCACTCACGCTCGACCAGTCAAATTCAACACTCCTTCCAATTCGATAGGCTCCTGAGCCTAAAACAATAACCGACCGTTTGTCTTTATGAAAAACAATATCGTGTTCGATTCCGCTATAGGTTAAATACAGATAATTTGTTTGTGCAGGATATTCTGCTGCCAGCGTATCAATTTGTTTAACAAAGGGGAGAATTCCTTTTTCCTTTCGATAGTTGCGAACGATATTAAGATCTTCTTCAATTTGCTCATCTGTGCTTTTTAATATGAGTCGAGCCAACTGAAAATCTGAAAATCCTGCTTTTTTAGCATGAAGGATGAGGCTGTCAGCCGTTTTTTCAAGACTTTTTTGACTATACAATTCGTTACGGATGTCCCAAATGTTTTTAAGCTTTTCTAAAAACCAGCGATTAATTTTTGTTAGTTCATATATTTTTTCAACGGAATAGTTCTGGCTCAAAGCTTTGGCAATTTGAAAAATACGCATATCGGTGGGCTCTGACAATTGCTGATCCAAGCTTTCTTCGCCTATCCCTTTGTTACCCACAAAACCATGCATGCCTTGCCCAATCATGCGAAGCCCTTTTTGAATGGCCTCTTCAAATGTGCGCCCAATGGCCATAACCTCCCCAACCGATTTCATGCTGCTTCCAATCTGGTGAGAAACCCCTTTAAATTTGTTCAAATCCCATCTGGGAATTTTGCACACTATGTAATCGAGTGCCGGCTCAAAACAGGCCGAAGTATATTTTGTCACACTATTTTTTAACTCATGAAGACCATAGCCCAAAGCTAGTTTGGCTGCCACAAATGCCAATGGGTATCCGGTTGCCTTTGACGCCAATGCACTTGAACGGGATAGTCGTGCATTTACTTCAATAACACGATAATCTTCTGATTCGGGATCGAGCGCATATTGCACATTGCATTCACCAACAATGCCCATATGCCTGATTATTTGGATGGCCAATTGGCGAAGTTTATGGTATTCGCTATTGGTCAGGGTTTGTGATGGAGCAACCACTATACTTTCTCCGGTATGAATACCAAGCGGATCGAAGTTTTCCATATTACAAACTGTAATGCAATTATCATATCGATCTCTGACTACTTCGTATTCAACCTCTTTCCAGCCTTTTAGCGACTCTTCCACCAAAATTTGGGATGAGTAGGAGAGTGCTTTTTCTGCTAGCAATCGGAGTTCCTTTTCGTTTTCACAAAAGCCACTTCCCTGACCACCCAAGGTAAATGCAGCACGAATAATAATGGGATAGCCCAATTCAATGGCTGCTTGTAGCGCATCATCTACAGATCCAACGGCTATGCTTTTAGGTGTTTTAATGTTTATTTCTCGTAGTTTATTGGCAAACTTTTCTCGGTCTTCTGTTTCAATTATCGAATCTACAGGAGTTCCCAAAACCTCTACATCATACTTCTTAAATATTCCATTATTGTAAAGCGTGGTTCCGCAGTTTAATGCCGTTTGTCCGCCAAAGGCCAGCAACACTCCTTGGGGTTTTTCTTTTTTAATTACTTCTTCAACAAAATGGGGTGTGACGGGCAGAAAATATATCTTATCCGCTACTCCTTCAGAAGTTTGAACAGTTGCAATGTTGGGATTTATTAATACTGTTTGGACTCCTTCTTCGCGAAGAGCCTTTAGCGCCTGCGATCCGGAATAATCAAACTCACCAGCTTCTCCAATTTTTAAGGCACCCGAACCAAGCACCAATACTTTTTTTATCTGTTTTTCCATTCCTTAATCGTATCAATAAATTTATCAAAAAGAAAGATGGTGTCGCTTGGCCCACCTGATGCTTCAGGATGGAATTGTGTCGACATAAAAGGTTTGCTTTTATGAATCATTCCTTCGTTTGTGTTGTCGTTTAAATTTGTAAATAACGGCTCCCAGTCACCCTGAATACTCTGACTGTCAATAGCAAATCCATGATTTTGAGAAGTGATATAAGCCCTGTTGGTTCCACAGGCCAAAACGGGTTGGTTGTGGCTTCGGTGCCCATATTTAAGTTTATATGTATCAGCTCCAGATGCCAGGGCAAGCAACTGATTGCCCAAGCAGATGCCGAAAATTGGCTTATCTGAGGACATTGCTTTTGCCAAATTAGATATGGCAGCTGTGCACTTTTTAGGATCTCCCGGACCATTGGAAATAAACAGACCGTCATACTCTTCATTTGTAAAGTCATAATCCCAGGGAAGCAGAATAACAGTTGTATCTCGTTCGAGTAAGCTTCGAATGATATTATATTTTACTCCACAATCAAGCAGTAGAATTTTGTGTGCTCCATTTCCATAAACGATTCTTTTTTTTGTGCTCACCTGCTCCACCAAATTATCTTGATTGGGATCATATGTTTCTGGAACATTGTTGTCAATTACGATGGAGCCAAGCATGCTCCCTTCTTCTCTCAGTCTTTTTGTTAACGCCCGAGTATCAATGCCATATAAGGCCGGAATTTTGTTTTCAGTAAGCCATTCCGATAAGCTTAACTTTGCGTTCCAATGCGAATATTTGAAAGAATAATCTGAGATAATTAAGCCAGAAATGTGAATCTTATCAGACTCATAATGCTTTAATAAGCCGTTTTCAACCAATTGTTCTGGCACTCCATAATTTCCAACAAGAGGGTATGTTAATACCAATATTTGACCTTTGTAAGAAGGATCTGTCAGGCTTTCCGGATAACCAGTCATGGCTGTGTTAAAAACAACTTCTCCAGCAACAGACTGTTTATATCCAAAAGAATGGCCCAAAAATTCCTCACCACTGCTTAGGCGGAGTTGGGCAAATGATGCTTTTGTCATGAATATTTTTCTAATGAGAGCTTGCCTCTCGGTGTAACAAAAACAAGGTGGGAAAGGCGGAAAGGGTTCCAACAAAGACCACAATGTTGGAAATCAAAAATAGAGAAGGAGGCATATATTATGAAATATAGATGTTAACAATTAAGGGGGGAAGCAATGTTGTCGGTATCTCAAGATAAGATGTACGGGGCGTTTGGAGGCCGATTACTAACTGTTTTTAGATCCTGCCTTTGTGTTTATTGTTTTAAGTGAAGTAGCAATTATCCAATCCCCAAATCACTGTTAAATTCCAAATATTACTTTGTTTTGCCATTTAACTTATTTGGTATTAGCGAGTTGCAATTATTTTTCTAATCTATATATCCATCATAAACAATAGAATCTAGTTTTGATTTGCTAAAATAAAATACCCAATTAAATGTCTGCGCTATGTTGGAAATCTTAATTCCATTGCTAACTGTTTCTAGATTCATAACAGTACAAAATTGTTCCTTACTCATACCAACTTGTATATCATTTTTTAGACTAATATGGTTGGATCGAATTGTTGCACTAAAAAATATTTCCTTATCAACTGTCTTGTAAATTTCAAATTCATCTCTTAAAGAATTCACAGTTATAAGTCTCATTATAGTATCAATATTTTTAGGATTGTGGTTGTTTGTCACAGCCTGATAATAAATTACTACACTATCTGTAAGATTTGCTTTTAAGTTTTGCTCATTTACAGAAAACCTAAGGGTGTTCTCAACAAACTTATCGTTCGTTTCTAAAAACGGTTCTGGCTGTCTATCTTTATCAGTATGACATGAAACTAATATAAGTATTAGAAAACTAATTGTTATTTGATAATCTATTCTCATTATGTTAGTTAACGGTCAGTATAAAAAATCGTGGTATAATCTAAATCCCTATTATTGCCATTATATTTATTTGGTGTTAGGTGCTGCCATTATTATGTTGTTTTCAATCTTTTCCCTATAAGAATGCTTACTAGAATTCCTATGGTAATTGTTGTTATCCAATTTATAGAGATTGCAGCAACTTCGAATCGATAACTTCTATCTAGTCCATATTTGATTGAGTAAAAGACAAATGAGAAAACCATTAATATGAATCCGAAAATAAGTATCAATCGAATACTCTTCTCTAATCGAGTTTTATTTGTATAAATAAAGGCAAGAAATAAAAACGATATACTCATTGTGATGTAGCCCAAATCTTCCATCGCTATGAATATTCCATGTCCATTATATTGTGTGAGTATAGCAATTCCTTCTGTTTCTCCTTTCATCATGCTCATGGGCACAACTGAAAATTGAACGAAGTACGCAATCAATAAAACTGTGGCGGTAATTATTGCAAAAGCAATACTTAAAAAACCAAATAATTTATTACCATTCTGAGTCGTAAAGTGATTAGATACAATAAATATTACATACGCAAATACCTGAAAAATTGCCAAATACATCCAATTGTAATCCCTTGGATAATATGAGAGAATATCCTTAAATGGATAATTCATACAATCACCTGGGCAGTATGGTCCTGCCGGAGGGATAGCTTTCATTGCAAATATCCATGTAATAATTGTTATTATTACCAATGATATGGCTGTGTAAAATCCGAATGTTAAAGCTCTTTTATCTTCATTCATGATTATAAGAGTTTATATGTTAATTTTTTTACTTGTGCACATGTTTTGTGTTTATTAAGGCACATCGTTTTACTAATCTCTATTTTCTAATCCCAAAATCCTTAACCCCTTAAAAACTATTTGCTATATATATTGTTACCCCCTGTTTTTGCTTTAATCATAGTGAAATCTACATTTTGCAACTAGAAAATCTTCATAATCCACTGATTCGCCTTTATCTAATTCTTTGATACCACTTAATATGTCCTCTTTTTCTTCTTTAGACAATGTTAACCAGAAATCTTCTTTTTCACTTTTAACTAATTTTAGAAGCATGTCAATTAATGAAGGATTATCAGTATTTAAAATACGCTGAAGGAGTTCTAGCTTGGCCGTTTGAATATTCATTGTTTTTTTATTTAAAACAAATTTACGAATTCACTTGAAAAATCTATAAAACTTCTTTATGTGTTCGTAATGGCACATAGTTTACACAAGTTAAAGATTAGACTTTACACTAAATTAGTTTCTAACCTCACGCATTATTCCGATAGCCTTTACTTAATATCGCTATCGTTAAAGGAAAAGAGACATGAATTATTTTCTATGGTCTCTGAATACCAATTATCCTCCTTATTAATACTTTTAGTTAGTGTCTTTCCACTAAAAACACTAACTTTAATTGAATCAAAAAAAGAAACACAACTTAATAGATAGTCTTGATTTGAGATGTCTCGTTCAATTTCAAAAATTGTATCCTTTTCTCCAGGATAAATTATAAAAATATCATAACTAAATCCAATATAGTTTGTTACGATTACTAAACTAATTGTGTCAGACGATTCATTGGAGATTATCTTTTCATATCTAAGCATTTCTCTTTTTTCACAACTTATCAAACCAAGAAGGATGAACAAAACTATTACATTAACTCTCGTATTTTTTATTGAAGTTTCTTTAATCATTTCCACTACTTTA
Organism: Bacteroidota bacterium; assembly: GCA_018698135.1. Lineage (NCBI taxonomy): Bacteria > Pseudomonadati > Bacteroidota > Bacteroidota bacterium. The sequence continues at coordinate 2,938 of JABINZ010000136.1, read as the reverse complement.
AAATCATTCTCTATTATAATTCTACTTAACGTTTTGTATAACCGAAATGGCAATTTTTACCATTCCCAAATCCCCAGCCCGACTGAATTCGTTCTGGTGGGCTGTCCAAAATTCCCTGCCCTCCTATGCCGTTCAGGCGGGCTAAAATACTGTTTACTTGCCATTTAGCTTATATATTGTTGTGACCAGTTTCTAATACTTCCTTTAAAAATTAAATCCAAAAGAAATATTAGCCATAGGAGCTATTCCAGAATATCCAGGACTAAATAAATTTAAATTATAATCATGATATGACCGCAAAGTCTTTATTTCAGAATGAATAATAGATCCACCACAATTGATATCAAGAACAATTCTGTTAAGAAATATATATTTTATTCCGATTAAAAGATCAAAGCTTAAATTTTGTATTTGATCATGATAATAAAAGTCAGTTATTTTCTTATCACGATATCTTATTCCAGGTGTTACATATATTCCATTCCATTTCATTTTACAAATATCTGCATCATCGGATCTTAAAATATAAAATCTATACTGAAGTTCGAATAGAGAACCTATTATTTCTTCATCTGTCCTATTAACATATGTCAATTCGTAGGATGCAAGAATTCCATTTCTATAATTATTGATGCTACGTTCATAACTTAAATGTATAGCTCCTCTTGCCAATTCTGTTATTCCTAAACGCAAATCATTTTTATTTTGAGTCCTGGACTCTTGTCCAATTAAAAAAAACGGGCAACTAAATACATAAATAATCAAGATGATTTTGCTAATTTCATTCCCTTTCATAATAAATATTTTTTGAATTAATTATAGATCAATACCGAGTTATAACATATTATATTATTTGCAATGTTCTTATCTTTAAATTGGTCACGTTCCTGAATAAATGCAGTGGCAATCACCCTCCTGGAAGGCCAAATCACTTTAATCCTAATCCCTGTTATTGCCATTGAATTTATTTGGTGTGTGTGCCCAGCATGAGCAGGTCACACACTCTCGGAAGCATTGATAAAAATTGCAAAGTTGCTAATTAAATTTATTAAAGCCAAAGAGAGTGTAGTTAATTCCAGAGGGTGTCCTGTCCGAAAGAATGAACTCTTTCATTCAGGCGGGAAGTCCCTTATGCACAGGAGTAACGTCTTGAAGCATTAGTAAGTCGCAAGGTGGTTTTCCGCGAGGAATGCACTGAAGGAAGCGAGACTACAAAATCCGGTACTGACGAACAGAAACGGCATAAGAGGCTATTTATCGAGGATAAGCAAGCACATCATTGTAACGTCCAAAGAATACCAAAATCGCTTTATAGTAGATGCCGCAGGAATTGGAGGAAGGAATATGCTCTTACCTGGGGAGGTCTTAGACTAGATTCGGTATTTCTATAAACTAAGAAGTCAGCAGAGGTCATAGTACCAAACAGTAACGAGCTGCATAGAATAATGTAGAGGTCTCACAAGTTTGGGAAGGACTGAACGTTAAGTTGTTCCAAATGCTGTAAGGAAGCTTCCCGAGAAATCGGGATCTAGCCTTACGTTAAGCGGAACAGGGAAAGAAAGAATGTAAACTAAAATGATTGAACGAATTCTAACTAGAAAGAACATGTTAAGGGCAATGTATAAAGTCCAGCAGAACCACGGTTCGGCTGGGGTCGATTACATGCCTGTAACAAAGCTGTCAGAACTAATGTCAATCGACAAGGATGAACTGACAGTAAAAGTTCGATCAAAGGAGTATTTGCCACAAGCCATTTTAGGGGTAGAGATTCCGAAAGGAAACGGTAAGATGCGACTATTAGGCATCCCGACCGCAACCGACCGCATGCTTCAACAAGCGGCCTTACAAATTATGACAGCACGATTCGAGTTTGAGTTCTCCAACTATAGCTATGGTTTCAGACCAAACAAGAACCTGCACCAAGCAGTCTTAAAAGCACAGGGATACATCAACGAAGGCTATCAATATATTGTAGATATTGACTTAAAAACCTTCTTCGATGAAGTTGACCACTGCTATTTATTACAACTGCTTTACCGTAAGATCAAATGCCCAGATACCTTAAAACTGATCCGCAAATGGTTGCGTTCCCCGATTTTAATAAAAGGGAAACTGGTCAAACGCAGGAAAGGTGTTCCACAAGGTAGTCCACTAAGTCCATTGCTGTCCAACATCATGTTACATGAACTGGACAGGGAGTTGGAAAAACAAGGTTTACGGTTTGTTCGCTATGCCGATGATTTTAGTATTTATGCTAAAACAAAAGCAGCCGCCCGAAAGATTGGTAATGCAATTTATATTTTCTTGAAAAAGAAACTAAAGCTAACCATCAACAGGGAGAAAAGCGGAATCCGCAGACCAGTAAACTTTATCATCTTAGGATTTGGTTTTGTACCTACCTATGTGAAAGGTGAAAAAGGCAAATATCAACTGGTAGTTTCCCCGAAAAGTTGGGAAAAGCTTAAGCAAAAGCTCAAAATCATCACCCGAAAAACCACTCCAATGAGTCTTGATGAACGCATCCAAAAACTCAACGAAGTCCAAAGAGGATGGGTGAATAATTTCCGTATGGCGAGTATTCACGTCAAACTTAATGAACTCGATGGCTGGGTGCGAAATAGACTTAGGTACAGCATTTGGCATCATTGGAAGAAACTCGAACGAAAAAGGAAAAACCTGATTCGTCTGGGAACAAACCTAGATCAAGCCTATGCATGGAGTCGAACGAGGATGGGAGGATGGGCTGTTGCGCAAAGTCCGATTTTAGGAACTACAATTACAGTTGATAGATTGAAGAAACGAGGTTATGTTTCACTACTCGAAATTTACAAACGAATCTCCCCACAACTTAACGAACCGCTGTATACGAGACCCGTACGTACAGTGGTGTGAGAGGTGTACTCCGTCATTTAACGATGGCGGAGCCATCTACTCGATT
>JABINZ010000135.1 GCA_018698135.1 Bacteroidota bacterium | reverse complement strand
TAGTTATTTTTAAACTGAAAGGAGAATGGGCCGAAGCAAAAGGAGAAAAGTTTGACTGGATTGGATCGATTATTTATGCTGCATCTTTATTTGGCATAATGTATGGCCTTTCCCGAATGCCTTCTCAAAGTGGTTATGTGTTTTTATCGCTAGGTTTACTTGTGTTAGTAGCATTTATTTTATTAGAGAGAAAACTCGATTATCCGGTTTTGGATTTGAGATTATTTACTAAAAACAGAGTTTTTGCCTTTTCCAATATGGCTGCTTTAATAAACTATAGTGCCACTTTTGCAATTACCTTTATGCTAAGCTTGTATTTGCAATTTGTGAAAGGATTGAGTCCACGGGATGCAGGTTTGATATTGGTTGCTCAACCCATTATGATGGCTGTTTTTTCACCTTTGGCAGGTCGATTATCTGATCGGGTTGATGCACGTTGGTTGGCTTCTTTGGGTATGGCAATTACTGTTGTGGGTTTATCCATTTTGGCTTTTTTCAATGCAGATACCAGTCAACTAAGCATTGTTTTGTCACTCATCATATTAGGCTTTGGTTTTGGCATATTTTCATCTCCAAATACCAATGCAGTTATGAGTTCAGTTGAGAAAAAGTATCTTGGGATAGCTTCGGCAAGCTTGAGCACCATGCGTTTAACGGGTCAAATGTTTTCGATGGGAATAGCCATGTTGGTGATCAATATATTCATTGGTGAGGCAACCATTAATCCCTCCAATTTTCCTGATTTTCTGATTGCAATGAAAATTTTATTTCTGACCTTTTCATTCCTTTGTTTGATTGGTGTATTTGCTTCATTGGCTAGGGGAAAAGCAGATTAACTTGACGATATATAGATATAGTAAACAACATAAATAGACATTAAGCCTAAAGAGGAATAAGTATAGCATGTACGAAATATTTAATTTAAATACATAATGCATTTTTAAACTCACTTTGATGAAATGGCTTATAATGTGTTCTTTTTATTGCAGTAAAAGAGAAAAGAAATTAAATAGTTGGCTGCTAGACACTTTTCTACACGATTGATTTGAAAAATTAATTAAATTTATAACTTAATATGAACGGTGAAATTATGTATAACCAAAACAGTATTTTAATTGTTGGGCTTTTGTTTGCCGCTATTTTATTAGCCTACGAAGTTTGTTTCCGAATAGGTAGGCGATTTCAACGAAAAACAGACAATGAAGTAAAGGCTCAAACGAATACAATTCAAGCAGGAATTTTAGGTTTGTTAGCTCTTTTGTTGGGATTCACTTTTAATATGGCATTGCAGAGATTTGATAACAGAAGCTATGCGGTGATTCAGGAAGCAAATGCAATTGGAACGTCATTATTAAGAACAAAACTTTTACCGGAACAATATAATTCAATAACATATGATCTTTTGCAAAAATATATTGATTTAAGAATTGAAATAAGTTCAATTGACTTGACAAAAGAAAGTGAACGAAAATCCATAAATCAAAAAACAGATTTCATTCAAACTCAAATTTGGGACTCAGCTATCAAAGCTGCTGAAATTGACCCCAGGCCAGTTACAACAGGCTATTTTATTACTTCACTAAATGACGTAATTGATGCAAGAGGTGAAAGAAATGCAGTTTTACAAAGGCACGTTCCTGAAGTAATATTGTTTTTACTTTTTATTGTTTTCATAATAGGTGGCGCATTAATGGGTTATACTTCAGGTCTGGGATTAAAAAGAGCATATATATCAACTGTAATGTTTACATTTTTGATTGTTTTAGTTGTGTTTATTATAATAGATTTAGATAGACCAAAAAGAGGATTGATAAAGATAAAGCAAGATAGCTTGATTGAACTGAAATCTAATCAATAATATAGAACGAGCATTGCTGAATATGCGAAATCAAATACTGCTTATTTAGTATAATTTATAGCAGATAATAGAATATAAATTAATTTGAAAATTAGAAATAGGGATCAAAAAAGCAAACCACTAAATTGATGGATATTATATTATCTAGCACTTCATAACAACTAGATAATATTTAATTGTATAAAACGAGCATGAGTAAAAGTCAATACACATACCTATGTTCCGAAACACTTCAGTGTGCAGGCACAAGGAAATGATTATATGCGAGTTATCCCGATAAATCGGGACTGGCAATATGACCTTTTAAAATAATTAAATACATGAAAACTAGAACATTAGTTATTTCTCTTTTGATTTTGATAAGTTTTACTCGTACTTATGGCCAAATTCTTCATACGGAAAGTTTTTCTGTCATACTTGATACAAGTAAATTGATTAAGGGAAATATTGTCCCTGATTTTAAATTTCAAAATCTTAAAGAAAATTTAATTGAATTTGAAAATACATCGGATATTACGTTCCGAATGAAAAAAAGTGCGATTACAATTGCAAACAAGATTGAACTGTCAAAATATGGCAAGGAAGTATTATTGAGTGGAGGTTTTTTATACATAGAATATAGAAAAACTTTTGACAGCAGGTTTGTATTTGAGCCCTATTCGCAGTTACATTGGTCAGAATCAAGAGGTTTGGAGTTAAAATATGCTGGAGGAATTAATCTGAGATACAGAATATATCTTTCTGAAATGATTGGATTTTATTTTGGAACAGGTCCTTTTTATGAATTTGAGAAATGGAATTATCATGGAGTTCGGGATGATCTAGTTCCAACAAATCCAATAGATGTTGTCAGAGAGCAGTATAAATTAGGTAGTTATGTAAGTTTTAAATTGAAAACAGACTTCAATTTCGATTTTGACATTAGTTTATATTATCAAAGTAGCTTTGAAGAATTATTTGCTTCTCCAAGGTTAGCAAGTAGTTCAAGTATTAAGTATAATTTTACCGAACATTTAGGTTTGGTTTTACAATATCAAAATATCTACGACTATAAGCCTGTTGTTCCTATTGATAAATTGTATAACAAGATTTTGTTTTCGTTTGAAGTTTCCTTCTAGCATTGGAGAGTGACTGATTTTTTATACCTAAAAATTTTCGTTTCAGCTGATATCCGATAGCCAAATTATATCCAGGTACTTTAAGTAGAGAATATACTGTAATAGTTTTGGAAATTTCAATACAGATTCCAGTGGTTTTACTGATTATTATGCTTTTAGGAGGTCTGCTTTGTCCTAGTTTTATCTTTTTTGCGTCCCCAATAATTCTCAATTTAAATTAAGGAGCAATACGTATTTTTGCATATCGCAATTAAAAATCTACCATGGACAAAACAATGATCATTGCTGTTGGATTCATAAATCTTGCATTTGTACTATACACAGTTGGTGTTTGGGCTGAAAAAATTAAGGGACAACTTAAGTGGTGGCATGCTATTGTTTTTTGGTTTGGTGTAGCAGCCGATTCAACTGGAACTGGTGCAATGGGAGTATTGGCTGGATCTGTATTCCAGTTTAATTTTCATGGTTTAACTGGGATGTTGGCTATTCTTCTTATGCTGTTTCATGCTATTTGGGCAACTATTGTCCTTGCAAAGAAAAATGAAAAAATGATTTTGAAATTCCACAAATACAGCCTTTTTGTATGGATTATCTGGTTAATTCCTATGATTACAGGGATGGTGTTTGGAACGATGCATTAAAGAATCAACATTCCTTTTTTGAAGATTGACTCAAGTCTCTTCCTTCGTCAGTATTGGCAATAATTGGATGGTGATTGTCCTAAGTTTTCTGTTCATTCTGAGGTACGAAGAATCTGTCATCAAAGATCAAGTCAGAATTTGCTTTTACTTTATTAGTTGCTGTTTTATTCACGGTTTTCAGATCCTTCCTTTGTCAGTATTGGCAATAATTGGATGGTGTGTGTCTTGGTTTTCTGTCATCTGAGGTACGAAGAATCTGTCATCAAAGATCAAGTCAGAATTTGCTTTTACTTTATTAGTTGCTGTTTTATTCTCGGTTTTCAGATCCTTCCTTTGTCAGTATTGGCAATAATTGGATGGTGTGTGTCTTGGTTTTCTGTCATTCTTAGGTACGGAGAATCTGTCATCAAAGAGTAAACTGAGTTTTCTTTTATGTTACAATCTACTATTTCACTCTCAGCCTTCAGATCCTTCCTCCGTCAGGATTGGCAATAATTGGATGGTGATTGTCCTAAGTTTTCTGTTCATTCTGAGGTACGAAGAATCTGTCATCAAAGATCAAATCAGAATTCGCTTTTACG
>JABINZ010000134.1 GCA_018698135.1 Bacteroidota bacterium | reverse complement strand
GATGAGTTTCTTCATATGAGTATTATTTCAGCAATTATACAATTTTACACTTTTTCAGTTTTACACTTTTTCAATTTAACAGTTTTTCAATTTAACAGTTTTTCAATTTAACAGTTTTTCAATTTAACAGTTTTTCAATTTTGCAGTTTTTCAATTTTGCAGTTTTTCAATTTTGCAGTTTTTCAATTATACAATTTTACACTTTTACAGTTTAATAGTTTACCAATTTCACAGTTTACCTCATTCATATCGCAAAGAAACAACTGGATTTCTTCTGGAAACCTGAATGGCTTTGTATATCGTGATTAAAGCTGTAATGGCAAAAGTAAGTATTGCAGAGAATGCAAAAGGCTCCCAGCCTATATTTACCTGATAAGCGAAATTAGCAAACCAAACTTTTAAAAATAAGAAGGCCAATGGCCAAGCCAATAAATTTGACCACAAAATCAGGTATACAAATTCTTTTGCTAATAAAAATATGATATTGGTGTTGGAGGCACCAAGTACTTTCCTAATGCCAATTTCTTTGGTTCGAAGCTCTGTTAAATAGGATGTTAATCCAAATAACCCCAGTGCTGCTATAAAAATTGTTAAAAGGGATAATATTCCAGCGATACTGCTAAACCTATTTTCTGATTCATATTGTGCAATCAAATCATCCTTTAAAAAAGAATATTCAAAAGGCCGGTTAGGAACATATTTATTCCATATTTTTTCAATAGCAACTATGGAAGCATCAATATCTTCATCTTCAAGTCGCACACTGATATAATTTGTCCATGAAACCTGGTAATTGGAAGGAGGGATCATATCGAGTAAAAAGGGTCCTTTTGGCATGTGCAGGGATTGTACATGAAAGTCTTTTACAACACCTATTACTTTTTCATTTTGCCCCTTGCTATGAAATGTTTTTCCAATTGCTTCTTCGTTCGTCCAATCCTGATGCCTTACCATAGACTCATTAATCAGAATAGAATTATACGATTCATATTCATAATCTTCGCTATAATCTCTGCCTGTAACCAATTCAATATCATAAGTTTTAATGAAATCATTTCGCACCATTAAAGCTGGGTAATAAAGCCAGTCTTCATCTTTTTCTTCCGATAACGAATAATCATGTGTGTTGTGGTTAATACCGAGCCTGTAATCGGATGCTGTTACAGAAACTATCCCATTTGTTTGTAAAAGGTCTTGTTTAATGCTATCGAAATAATAAGCTGCAAAAGAATTAGCAGAAGTTATAATAAGAATTTCATCATGATTGAAGCCAAGGTCTTTTTGCTCAACATATTTAACCTGCTTCATGGCAATTAGCGTAATAATTATAATAGCTGCGGAAATTGAAAATTGGAGGATTACCAATATTTTTCGTCCGAATTTGGCCGTTGAGAGTTTGCCGCTTTTGATTCTTAATACTTTAACTGGTTCGAACTTGGATAGGAAAAAGGCAGGATAAAAACCTGCAATAAATCCAGTAAGTATGCAAATAATGAATAATGGAAATACAGAGATAAATCGGTAATGTGTATTCAATTCAATACTCTTATCAGCAAATTCATTGAAAAGGGGTAAAACCAATTCTACTATACTTAAGGACAAGAAAAGCGATATGAAACAAAGAAAAATACTTTCTGTTAGGAATTGGAAAATTAATTGCGATCGTTTTGCTCCTAATACTTTTTTAATCCCGATTTCTTTGGCACGCGCAGCACTAAAAGCTGTGGCCAGATTCATAAAACTGATACAAGCAATAATCAGGATGAATAAAGCTATTCCTGCCAATAATAAAATATTCAGTATACTGCTATTGGGTTCTATTTCATAAGCAAGATCAGATGATAAATGAATATACTTTAAGTTTTGTAGGAAAAAGGATATGTAGTTTTGTTCATCGCCTGAATAATTATCAACTACAATTTGATCTAAAGCATGTTGAAGTTCTTCTTTGGTGAAATTTGGATTTAGTTTCACATAGGTCCAGCATGGATTCCAAATCCAGCTTTTTTGTGGTCTTTTGTAAATACTATCTACAGTTGACATCGATGATAGAAAATCCCAATGAAAATGTGATTGCAAAGGAGGATCTTTTACAACATTGGTTATCCTGAATTTTATTGCATCATCCAGGAGAATGTATTGGCCAATTGGATCAGCACTACCAAAGTACTTTTTAGCCATACTTTCTGTAATAACCATTGTAAATGGATTTGCTAATGCACTATCTGGATTACCTTTGATGAATTCAACCTTGAAAATTTCAAATACATTGGAATCTGCAAAAAACACTCTGTTTTCAAATGCTTTAATGCTATCGTATTGAATAAAGAACTTGGGTATTTGAAAATTGAAAAATCGAACAACTTCATCAATCATTTCAGGATATTCCTTTTCCAGATAAGGAGCAATTGGAAAAGGGACACTGGAAGAAACTTCTCCAACACCCTGATGGTTGACGGAATTACCTATCCGAAAAATGCGATTAAAATCATCATTATGCTTATCGAAGCTTAGTTCGTCATAAATGTAAAGCAAAATAAACATGAAGCCAACCAAACCAAGCGTAAGACTTAAAATATTGATAAAGGAAAAAGTCTTGTTTCGGATAAATGTGCGATAGGCCGTAATGAAATAATTCCTGAACATAATGCTAATTAGTTGTTATTTCCGGGGAATTAAAATTGGTTTCGGATAAGATTCGTCCATCAAATAGCAATATTTTCTTTTGGCTGTACTGGGCAATAAATTCGGAATGAGTGACTATGATCAGGGTAGTGCCTTCCTCATTCAATCGACTCAAAATTTGCATTACTTCTTTGCCATAAGTGGAGTCAAGATTTCCTGTTGGTTCATCTGCAAGTATAAGCTTAGGTTTGCTAATAATTGCTCTTCCAATAGCAACTTTTTGTTGTTGGCCACCTGATAGTTGTTGAGGAAAACTATTGGCTCGATTGATTAATTGAAGTTTCTCCAAAACTTCAGTTACCCTTAGCTTGCGTTCGCTGCTTGCTATTTTTAGATAAATCAGAGGAAGTTCAACATTTTCATAAACTGTTAGCTCATCAATTAAATTGAAACTCTGGAAAACAAAACCAATGTTGTTTTTGCGTAACTCTGCTCTCTTTCGTTCACTAAGTTTATTAATAAGCTGATCATTAAAATAATATGATCCAGCGGTACATGAATCTATCATACCCATGATATTGAGCAAAGTTGATTTGCCACATCCACTTGGCCCCATAATCGAAACAAATTCACCTTGTTTGATTTCCAGGTTAATATTATGCAAAGCCAGTGTTTCAATTTCTAAACTTTTGTATGATTTTGTCAGATCTTGAAATTTTATCATTTTTTTATCTCAGTTTTGATTTGGTATATTTTGTTCAACTATTGCTATATAAATCTTTCAAGTGCTATGCCGATGATATAATTAGCAGAATTACAGTGTTTTAAATAGGGTATTTATGTTATATCAAAGAATCGATGTGTTAAAATATTTTACAAAGTTGTCTAATTATTGGACATTTTATTAACTTGCATAAGATAAATTTAGTTTCTTGAAATAAATAAAAATATCAAATGAACAAGAAAGTAGCAAAAGTACTAATTGTTGACGATGATGAAGATATTCTGATGTCGCTTAAGCTTTTATTAAAGCAGCATTTTGCCGATATAATTACAGAGAAAAACGTGATTCAATTACCAAATCTTCTTGAAAAAGACAATTATGATCTGATATTGCTGGATATGAATTTCAGTGCTGGCCTGAATACCGGCAATGAAGGAATTTATTGGTTAAGAACTATATTGGATAAAGATCCTGCAGCCGTGGTAGTAATGATGACTGCTTATGGGGCTGTTGAATTGGCTGTAAAAGCCATTAAGGAAGGAGCAACTGACTTCGTACTTAAACCATGGGACAATGAGAAAATGCTGGCAACTCTTCATTCTGCATTAAAGTTAAGACAATCCAAATTGGAGATAAATAAGTTAAAAGGGAAACAACAGCAACTCAAAAAGGATAGTGATAAAAAATACACCAACTTCATTGGAGAGTCAGAAAAAATGATGGACGTTTTCAAAACTATATCAAAGGTGGCTAAAACCGAAGCGAATGTATTTATTATAGGTGAAAATGGAACAGGAAAAGAGTTAGTTGCCCGTGAGCTTCATCGTCAATCCAAACGACAGGATGAAGTGTTCATTTCTGTCGACATGTCTTCCATTAGTGAAAGCTTGTTTGAAAGCGAATTGTTTGGCTCCATGAAAGGCTCTTTTACCGATTCGAAAGAAGACAGGGCTGGACGATTTGAAGTAGCCAGTGGTGGAACTTTGTTTTTGGATGAGATTGGAAATTTATCCCTGGCCATGCAGGCAAAAATATTAACTGTGCTCCAGAATCGTGAAATATTTCGAATTGGATCATCCAAAGCAATTCCAATAGACATTCGGCTGATTTCAGCTACCAATAAGAATTTACACGATATGGTAAGCGAGGGAACTTTCAGAGAGGATTTATTATATCGTTTGAATACAATTCAAATTGGACTGCCACCTTTGAGAGACAGAACCGAAGATATACCTTTACTTGCTGATCATTTTCTAGCTCGATATGCTAAGAAGTACGAAAAGCAAAATCTTAAAATTAATAAATCTGCTTTGGATCACTTAAAAAGTTATCGATGGCCGGGTAATATCCGTGAACTTGAACATGCTATTGAAAAAGCTGTAATTCTTTCGGAATTGGATGTACTTAAAGCAGATGATTTCCTTTTTCATCCTTCGAAACGAAACGAAATGGATGATATCCAATCCCTGAACATTGAGGAAATGGAAAAGGTATTGATAAAAAAAGCATTGCTAAAGCTAAGAGGTAACATGAGTCATGTTGCTAAGGAATTGGGTGTTTCCAGGGCTACATTATATAATAAGATTGACCGTTATGGCATATAAACGATTTTTCATTTTAATCATTTTGCGAATAGCAATTATTGTGGCAATTGCCGTTTTTGCAACTTTATTGTTTATGAACAAACAATATATAACTGTGTGTGTTTTGCTGATTGTTTTGATCGGTATCATTATTAGTCTGATACAATATATCAATCGAACCAATTACAGCCTCAATCGATTTTTCGAATCAATCAAGAATAAAGATTTGACACAATCGTTTAATGAAAATGAAAAAGATGTTTTGATCCGGCATTTGCATAAAAGTTTCAATCAAATTATTGAGGTGTACAAAGAAGCACGTATTGAAAAAGAAAGCCAACATAATTTTTTAAAAACGCTTGTTGAACATTTAGGAGTAGGGCTTATTTCGTTTGATGAAAAAGGAGAGGTAGACATATTTAATAAAGCCGCACAGAATATTTTAAATATGCCATATTTACCTAACATTTCATTGTTAGACCGTATTGATAGTTCACTGTCAGGCATTGTTCGTAATATTCAAAATTCCGAGACCAGATTGGTGAAAATCCAACAACAAAATGAGCTAAAACAATTATCGATTCGAGCCACTGAAATGAAAATGGAAAACAATCTGGTTAAATTGGTTTCCATTCAGGATATTAAAAGTGAATTGGATGCACAAGAGCTGGGAGCATGGCAAAAACTAATCAGAGTACTCACACATGAAATTATGAATTCGATTTCACCAATTACCTCATTGAGTTCTACGATCAGTCAAATGTTGGAAACAGAAAAGCAGCAAACGAAAAATAAAGTTATAAATCCAGAAGTTGTTGATGATGTGCTTACAGGATTGAAAACGATCAGTAAAAGGAGCAAGGGGCTGATTAGTTTTGTGGATACTTACAGAAACCTGACTCGGATTCCTACTCCGGTTATCGAAGTATTACCTGTTAATCAGTTACTTGATAATGTACACCGGCTAATGAAAAAGGAATTAGCCGAACAAAAAATTAAATGCATGTGTACCGTCAATCCAGAGAGTTTGCAACTGAAAGCAGATGAAAAACTATTGGAACAAGTTATTATTAATTTGGTAAAGAATTCGATACAGGCTTTGGATAGTATTGCCGATGGAGTTGTTGATATCAGGGCATTTATGCATAAGAGTGGTCAGACTTTAATTCAGGTACGAGACAATGGAATTGGAATGAATGCAGATATTATTGACGAAATATATACACCATTTTTTACAACGCGTGAAAAAGGAAGTGGCATTGGATTAAGCATTTCGCGCCAAATTATGCAATTGCATGGAGGCAGTATATCTGTTATTTCAGCGCCTGGGGAGGGGACTGTGTTTACTTTGTCTTTTTAATGGCAAAAAAAAAGCCCTTTCGGGCTTTCACTTACTTTGCTGCTTCAAATTCATATCGGGTTATTGTTCCCGAATTATCAATTTCAAGAATGATAGATGAATTCTTGAGTTGAATAATGTTGTAATAGTCGGTATAATCATCATTAAGATAATATACTTCAATGATTTCTTTGTCTGCACTAAAACTCCAAATCGCTGGATTTACATTAGCTTGACCATTGTAACTTCTTGTAAAACTTTCGTCCTTGTTAAAGGACCAAACTACAACATCTGATACAGTTTGGCTGTTTTGCAGAACGATTTGCCAATCGCCCGTTATGCGGGAAACTTTTGACATTAATGATAAACTGGGTCCTTCGTCATACTTCCCGCAACTGCTTAAGCCAACTACAATAAATAAAAGAATTGAAACTTGTAATAAATACTTTTTCATTTGTTTGATTTTTGCCTTTCGTAAAGCATTCGAAAATAGTAGAATTGAATGAATTTTCGGTTCGAAAAATTTTAATTATTATTAACAATTTGGGTTTTTAGTATTCATAAAAATCCTAATCGGTCAAATGAATTACTCGACAGTGAATTAGCCACATATTGACTATGTTCCAAATAAGAATAATTAAACTCCAAGCCTCACCAATACTTGGCTTGCATATTTTATCTTTGTTGTTCAAAAAAATAGCATTTCATGTATTCAATTAGTGGATTAAGTGTGTCATTTAGTGGGATTGAAATATTCAATAATATTTCTTTTTTGATAAATGCCAGAGATAGAATAGGGTTAGTAGGAAAAAATGGTGTAGGTAAATCAACACTTTTAACCATTATGGCTGGACTTCAACAAGCAGAAAAAGGTTCTTTTAGTTATCCTCAGGAGAAATATGTATCCTATTTGCCGCAAGAACTTCGCAATAAATCGCACAAAAGTGTATACGATGAAACAAGTACAGCTTTTAATGAGCTTATTGAACTCAAAGAAGAAATTGATAAACTAAATAGTGAAATAGAAAATTTTGAGGATTTTGAATCTGACCGTTATTATAATTTATTAGATAGGCTGAATGAGAAAACTGAACGTTTGAGCTTTTTGGATGATGAGAAGAATGATGGGCTGATTGAGAAAATATTGAAAGGACTTGGTTTTAGAGAAACTGATTTTCATCGCAATATGTCTGAGTTTAGTGGAGGCTGGCAAATGCGTGTTGAATTAGCCAAGATATTATTGCGCAAACCTGATTTACTTTTACTTGACGAACCAACCAACCATTTAGATATAGAGTCCATTTTGTGGATGGAGAATTTCCTGAAGAATTACTCTGGAGCTATTGTAATGGTTTCTCACGACAGGATGTTTCTGGACAATATCTGCAACAAAACCGTTGAGCTAATTAATGGTAAAATATACGATTACAATTTGCCGTATAGCAAGTTTCTTGAAGTAAGAGACGAGCGTCTGAAGTCGCAATATGCTACCGCACTTAACCAACAGAAATACATCGAACAGCAAGAACGTTTTATTGAACGATTTAGGGCAAAAAATACAAAAGCTAAACAAGTAAAGTCCAAAATAAAGCGACTGGATAAAATCGAAAGAATAGAATATGACGAAGTCGATAAAAGTCAGATCAGCTTTAGGTTTCCACCTGCTCCACGCTCAGGTACTATCGTTTTAGAAGCTGAAGGATGTTCAAAAAAATATGATCAAAACGTAATTCTAAAAAATCTGGAATTTGTTATTGAAAGGGGGGAGCGGATAGCTTTTGTAGGAAAGAATGGAGAGGGAAAAACAACACTTGTTAAAATGATTATCAATGAAATTGCTTTTGATGGAACATTAAAAAGTGGGCATCAGGTTGAAGTGGGTTATTATGCTCAGGTTCAGGAAAAAAGCATGGACGATAACTTAAGTGTTTTGCAAACCATTGAAGATGTGGCTACTGGTGAATGGTCAAATATATCAAGAGTTCGTGGATTATTAGGTGCATTTCTATTTGATGAAAACGATGTGGATAAGAAAGTAAGAGTACTTTCTGGAGGTGAGAAATCGCGTCTTGCTTTAGCCAAACTATTACTCAAACCTGTGAACCTATTAATACTGGATGAACCAACTAACCATTTGGATATTCAAGCGAAAGAAGTATTGAAACAAGCCTTATTGCAATACGATGGAACCTTGATATTGGTATCGCATGATCGGGATTTTTTACAAGGATTAACCACACGTACATTTGAGTTTAAGAATAAAAAAATAAAGGAGCATTTGGGCAATGTTTCAGAGTTTTTAAGCAAACACAGTGTGCAAACTTTTAGGGAATTTGAATCAAATAAAAACACAAAGAGTTCGAAAAACACAAAATTAAGTAATCTCGATTCGGGAAATAAGGAACAGTACGAGCAAAAGAAAGAGTATGAAAAGCAAGTGCGAAAATTGAAAAATGCTGTTTCAAAAGCAGAAGCTGAAATTGCAGCCATTGATAGAAGGATAGCCGAACTCGACCTGATTATGCAAAAACCAGAATTTTATGATGATTATGCTGAGTCATCGAAGGTGATGCAGAACTATACCAAAATCAACAGCGATTTACTTACAAAATTCGAGGAATGGGAAAATAAAAATGCTGCATTAGAAAAATTACAAGCCGACTCTCCTCTTTAAATGATTCAATGCTTGATTAAGCTGACTGACTGAGTTTTTAGCTTCCAGATCGAATGAGCTTAAGTTTTTAACATCTTTATTGCCGGCTGATTTGTAGGTGTAGCTAATGCATGAACCTGAACTACAATTGATACGAACTTTTTTTCCAACAATTGAAAAACTGACTTTGGCTAAATCAAATGAATAAATTGCTGCTCCATTTTTATCAAAAAAATTCTCAGTGTAGGTGACCTGCGTTTTCAATGATCGCATACTAGACGTGTTTCCTGTTGGCTTAATGTTTTTACTAATCCAGGAAAGTGTTTGCGTTTTATCAAATGACTCAGAAAAGTCTTGAGAATAAATAAAAAGAGGCATCAACAATGCAAAAACGATAAAATACTTTTTCATTTTAATGTGTTTTTGCTTGTAAAATTAAGAATTCATTAATACATAGTAATAATGAATTTGAAATTAACTCTTAATCCAACTTATTATCTTATCATCATTTGGCTTAACATTCGAAGGATACATTTCAATTAATTGACCTTTTTCATCAATTAAATATTTTTGAAAATTCCATTTTACTTTGGAATCCATTTTGCCGTTTTTGTTTTTTCCCGTTAGCCATTTATACACAGCATGCTGGTCGCTGCCTTTTACAGATACTTTCGACATCATCTGAAAAGTTACTCCATAGTTTACTTGACAAAATGATTTAATTTGTTCTTCATTTCCGGGCTCTTGTCGTGCAAAATCATTTGAAGGAAATCCCAGAATAACAAAGTTCTCTCCTCCATACTTTTTATGTATCTCCTGCAGCTGCTCGTATTGAGGAGTAAAGCCACATTTTGAAGCTGTATTGACAATTAAAACCTTCTTTCCTTTTAAGGTAGAAAAATCAAATTCTTGATTATCAATTGTTTTTGCTTTTAGTGAATAGAATGATACAGAATTTTGAGCACTTAGTACGCTAGCCATGCTGATAATAATTAAGGTATATATTAACTTTTTCATTAAAATTTATTTTGAATAGTTCTAAACAATAATCATGCATAAGTGGATTGAATGAATCAAATGTGTTGATTTTCAGTGCTTTAGGTGTAAATGCTCTTTAGGGAATAATGTTAGCAAATTAGCTATAAGTTGATGCTTGATATTGCATCAAAGAGCAATAGGTTCAGGTAAATTAGATAATTCTAATTAGTAGATAGAAGAATAGCAAGATGGCTAGTTCAAAAATTGAAATAGCTATTTCTTAAACAATCATTTAATCAATACAGCACAAATTGCAATTAGAAATAATGAAATTAGTTAAGTATGTTTTTCATCAAGAATTTAATCTTATTATAGGCAAACTCATTTTTTCTGACATAATTGAATGCTCCAAATTTCAATGAGTCAAATACGATATTCATGTCTTCCTGACTGGAACAAAGAATCACTTTGATATCTTTGTTGTACTCTTTAATACTTTTTAGTGTTTGAATTCCATTTATTCCTTTCATTTCATAGTCGAGGATAATAACTTCAGGTTTTTTATCAAGATTCTTTATACATTCCTCGCCAGATTCAAATGTCATAACATTGTCAAAGTTCTCTGCTTTAAGATTATGTGAGATCATTTTATGATACATTGGATCATCGTCAACAATAAATATCAGTGGTCTCTTTTCTGGACTCATTATGTAAAATACTTTTCCGGTTCGCTACTTCTTTTTCCATTTTTATGCCATGCGAGAAAAAGTTATTAAGTTTTAGATTATGAGTTGCTTAGATATATTTGCCCTAAACCGAACTTCTTTATATAAGATAGCTTTTCCCAATACTGGAAATAATGTTTGCCTATTTGATTCAATTATTCTAAAATTAAGAAAATTTTCGTAATTTGGAATTCGTTTCAATTCTAGCATATCCAACTTAATTCAATTAATTAATGGATCCTTTTAAAATTTTTATCGTAGAAGATGACACCATGTACGGTGAATTGCTGGCTTTTAATTTGTCATTAAATCCAGATTACGAAGTCGAGCGTTTTTCTACAGGGGCTGAATGTGTGAATGCACTCTATAAAGCACCATCTGCAATCTCTTTAGATTATTCTCTTCCTGATATGACTGGTTTAGAAGTAATCGAAAAAATTAAAAAATACAATGCGGAGATTCCGGTTGTTATCGTTTCCGGTCAGGAAGATGTTTCAACTGCTGTCGATCTTCTAAAAAAAGGTGCATACGATTACATCGTTAAAGATGAAGACACCAAAGACCGATTGTGGAATACCATGAAAAATATTCGTGAAAACGTCAGTCTGAAAAAAGAAATATCTGAATTAAAGGAAGAGATTGGAAAAAAATATGAGTTCAATACCATAATTAAAGGTAAAAGTAATGTCATCTGGCAGTCATTTAAATTAATGGATAAGGCTGCAAAAACAAATATCACGGTTTCGGTAACTGGAGAAACAGGTACAGGAAAAGAGTTGGTAGCCAAAGCAATCCATTATAATTCACCTCGGGGAAAAAGACCTTTTATAGCCATTAATGTTTCGGCCATTCCTAATGAACTTATTGAAAGTGAGTTGTTTGGACACGAAAAAGGATCATTTACCGGTGCAGCAGCTCGCAGGATTGGTAAATTTGAAGAAGCAGCAAAGGGAACCATTTTTTTGGATGAAATTGCAGAAATGGATTTAAACATGCAAACAAAATTATTGCGTGTTATTCAAGAGAAGGAATTAACCAGAGTTGGAGGAAATCAGATTATTAAAACGGATGTCAGAGTAATTGTAGCAACACATAAAAATCTGGCAGAGGAGGTGAAGAAGGGTAATTTTAGGGAAGATTTATATTATCGTTTGTTAGGTCTGCCAATTGAATTACCACCACTTAGGGATAGAGGAAATGATATATTAATTTTGG
Source organism: Bacteroidota bacterium (assembly GCA_018698135.1). Classification (NCBI taxonomy): domain Bacteria; kingdom Pseudomonadati; phylum Bacteroidota; species Bacteroidota bacterium. The sequence goes on along the minus strand of JABINZ010000134.1, from coordinate 35,626 downwards.
CAAAGTTTTTTGTCGATGAGTTTTGCAAAGAGAACAAGTTGGAAAAACTGACCATTTCGGTTGAGGCACAGGAGAAATTGACAAAATATGTCTATCCCGGTAATGTTCGCGAATTGAAAGCTATTGTTGAATTGGCGTCTGTTATGTCTAATACAAGCATTATTGAAGCTGAAGATATTTCTTTTAATTCTACCCGATCAATGACTGATTTTCTGCTCGATGAAAATACACTGAGAGGATATACGCAGAAGATAATATTACATTATTTGGAGAAGTATGACAATAACATTTTAATGGTAGCAAAGAAGCTGGATATTGGGAAATCAACGATTTATCGGATGATTAAGACTGGTGAAATTAAAATGAAGTAATTTTAAACTATTTGTTATGGAAGAGAATATTAAGCTATATAACCTCGAGAATCTTATTAGTATGATTGGTGCTGATAAAGTTGCATTGCAAGAGTTTGTTAAATTGTTTTTAGAAACTTCGGCAGAAACAATGGATGAACTGAATTCATCTTTTGATAGTAAGGATTATGGGCAAGTTGGTGCCATGGCTCATAAGTTAAAATCCTCAATCGATTTAATGGGTATTGAATCATTAAAAACTGATATTAGAACCATTGAGCGAATCGGGAAGGATCAAGATGACATTGAATCATTGAACGATTTGATTCCTAAATTGTCCTCTACACTTAAGCAAGTATACATACAAATGGAACACGAACTTGATTAATTCTCTTTAATACGAATGAATACTTCACTTTTTTGTAGAAGTTGTAATCGAAAATATGGTTCAGCTAGTTTGCTTTGGCGATGTGATTGTGGTGGGTTATTAGATGTTGATTTTGTAGCTGAATTTCCTCTTGAAAAAATAAAAAAAAGTAGTCCCTCACTTTGGCGTTATGAAAGTGCCATACCTGTTTCAAGTAAGTATAAAATAAGTTTTGGTGAAGGATATACTCCTTTGGAACAAAACGAATTATTTGGAATTAAATTCCATATCAAACATGATTATTTATTTCCTACAGCCTCGTTCAAGGATAGAGGAGCCAGTGTTTTGATTTCTAAGCTGAACGAACTTGGCGTTTCCAGTATTATTGAAGATTCATCAGGAAATGCAGCGAGCTCAATAGCTGCCTATGCAGCAAAATCAGCCATTGCATGCAAAATATTTGTTCCAGAAAAAACCTCCAAAGAAAAAATCAGGCAAATTGAAAGCTATGGAGCAGATTTAGAATTAGTAAAAGGTAGCAGGCAAGAAGTTGCTGATTATACACTTTGTAAAGCTGAAAGTATATATTATGCCAGTCATAGTTGGAACCCTTATTTTTTTCAGGGAGTTAAAACCATTGCCTACGAGATTGTGGAACAGCTTAATTGGGTAGCACCCGATACAGTGATTTTACCTCTAGGAAATGGAACCTTACTCATTGGAGCTTATATTGGGTTTAATGATTTATTAATTGCTGGTTTGATTGACAAAATGCCCAAATTATTAGCTGTACAAGCTGAAAAATGTGCTCCCATTTATCATTATTTGAAGAAATCGACTTTTCCCAAAATGGCAAAAACAATTGCTGCAGGAATTGCTGTTGAAAAGCCTGTCCGGTTTGAACAAATAATTGAAGCAATTCTTAAAACAGAAGGAGATATTTTTAAAGTTAGTGAGGAAGATATAAAGCATGCGTTGAAGTTCATACAAAGAAAGGGGTATTATATAGAGCCTACTTCAGCGGTGGTTGTGGCTGCTATCTCCCAAATTCAAAAAAGCAATTTATTGGGACAAAACAATGTGTTGGTATTTACGGGTCATGGATTAAAATATTCAGGCTAAGCAAGAGACTTAATTATTTTTCTATTTTTGCTCAAAAATCAAAATATGCTTAAACGCCTTATTCCAATTCTTTTCATCCTCATTCTCAATTTTAATTCCTTTGCTCAAACAAAGGACAAGAAATCTTCTTTTGGAATTCAATTTCACGGTTTTGTAAACTGGCAAGCTTTTTATGATACCCGTCAAATGGTAGAGGCACGTGAAGGGATGTTTACGCTCTATCCTAAAAATGCAGATTATGACCATAATTTAGTGGATATGAATTCAGCATCCAGTTTCCAAATGTTAGCCATGACTACCCGATTATCTGCTAATATATCAGGACCTGATGTTTTTAAAGCGAAGTCATCTGCCTTAATTGAAGGAGACTTTACGGGTGTGAGCAATGGCGATAACAATGGTTTTCGATTAAGGCATGCATATATGAAATTGAATTGGGAAAATGATGAACTATTGATTGGTCATTATTGGCATCCGCTTGATGTAGTGGAAGTGAAAGTGGGTACGATTGCCTTAAATTCCGGTGCACCAATGAGATCTTTTTCTCGGTTTAATCAAATTTCGTATACAAGAAAAATTGGCCTTTTATCCCTTTTAGTATTTGCAGGTTCTGAAAGAGATTATGCATCCATTGGTCCGCTTGGTGTTTCCAATTCCTATCAACGAAATGCACTTATACCAAATGTTCATTTTCAGATGAAATTTGATCTTGAAAACTTCAAAGCAGGAGTGGGATTTGATCAAAAAATTCTACGTCCCAGATTGGAAACAGAAATGGGGTTTCAGACCAAGGAATTATTATATTCTCAGGCATTTGTAGCTTATGGGCAATATGTTTATAATGATTATGCTTTTAAAGTACAATATATTGAAGGTGGAAACCTGACTGATCATTTAATGTTAGGTGGTTATGGTGAGTTTCTGGAAGACACCATGACTGGATTTTCAAGCTATCATAATATTAGTCAAGCCTCTATTTGGGGTGTAATCGAAAAAACAAAAGGAAGCTTTCGACCAGGAGTATTCTTGGGTTATGCTAAAAATCGGGGCTCCGATCATATCATTAACAGCCATGTTTATAGCAGAGGATCAGATATAGATTATGTTTATAGAATAGGACCTCGCTTATCTTATTGGAGTGGAAAATTAATGGTATCTGCAGAAATTGAATATACTGTTGTTGCTTATGGTACCACCGATCAATACATGCAGGTTGCAAATTCCATCGAATATGCTAACCTCCGAACACTGATTGCCGCATTTTATTTCTTTTAGAAATAATACATCCAATTTAAAGCAAGTTTGCCAGCTGTTGTTACTTGATCAATTGATGATCCTGTTGAATTAAGAATTGAAATATCAGTATTGATTATTGCTGATCCTAGTATTTCCAAATACAAATCTGAATGATTCAGAAAATGTATTGTGTTTTTTGCTACGTAACCATAGGGGATAAGTAGGCTAAATCCAAGGTCTACAGATAGGTATGGAACTAATTTTTCATTGGTTAACATATCTTCACGATACAACTCAGTGAATGCAAAATTATAATGAGAAGCGAAATCCAAACACAATCTGAGGTTGTCAAAATATTTGTCGCTTTTATATCGATTATCACCCAATAGCAACCATTTCATTTTAATTCCGGGTGAAATCCGATTAAACTTAACTGTACGCAAATTTGTTTCAGGCAAACTTTTACCAAAGGTGTAGTTTACATTCCCACTGATATGAAATTTATACTGATTGAATAATCCAACTCCAAAAGAGAAACTTTCAGCACGTATTTCTAATTGTGAATATAAAACCTCATAAGCTGGTGCCAATGAAATAAAATACTGCTTATTATTTTGTGCTTGTATATGTATGGAAAGTATGTTTAATAATAAGCTGATCAAGATAATCAATACTAATTTTCTCATGAAATTTCATTTACTAATTCCAGAAACAATAATGCTCTGTTTGTATAAAATAGATTACATAAAATGTGAAGAGGTTACCCCAAAAACTTAAATTTTTTTAATGTTTTTGTAAGCTTTTATTAATCTGCAAAATTGAATAATTTGACGATTTAAGCCTGCTCCAGATAAAAACCAAAACTACTTCCTCTTCCTTCTTCACTCTGTACACTAACTTTACCACCTTGCTTTTCAATAATTCGTTTGACTATTGAAAGTCCTAAACCATGTCCTTTAATAATATTCTTTTCAGCCAGTTCAGTAGCATTAAAAATAACCGCAACTTGCTCGCTGGTCAATCCATTGCCATTGTCTTTTATCCAGTAATTAATCCATTTATCTTCTTTATTGAAGCCAAATTCAATTTCTGGTGGGTTTCCTCCATATTTGATGGCATTACTTATCAGGTTGAACCATACTTCCTCTATCCAAGCTGCATGCCCCAGTGACAAGGGGAAATTATCAGCCATTTTTATTGAAATATCTACATCACTAGTCAAATAATGCAAACGTTTTAAGGCTTCATCGATAACCGATTTCATTTCAATTGGAAGCAGATTGACCTCTATTTTATCGATACTGGCAAAAAGAAGTAATTCATTAATAATATTACTCAGTTTTCTCCCTGATTGAGCTACTTCTAGTAATAAATCTTTTTGTTTTTCTTGCGGAATATGATCGTATTGTTCTGCCAATAACTCACTTAAACTCACAACACCAACTAACGTATTGTTTATGTCATGTGCAACGGTTTTTGCAAATGCTTGTAATTCATTATTTGCATCGCGTAATTCATTCTCTAATTTTTTTCGAAATCGGAGATCATTTATAAAAGATATGCCCAATTTGCCTTCTTTGGTTTTTAAATAGCTAATGCTAACTTCAACCGGAATAACTTCCTGATCTTTCTTTTTAGCAAATAAATCAAGACCAATTCCCATGGGTCTGTTTTCAGGATTTTTGAAAAAACGATCAATATGAGATTGGTGTGTATGGATAATGTTGTCCTGAATTAATATATTCAATAATTGCCCTGCTAACTCAGCTTTTTCATATCCAAACAAATCTTCTACACGTTTATTGGTATGAACAATTTCATTGTTTTCATTAATAATTATAATTCCTACTTCGATGTTGTCAAGAAATCTAGCCAGATTAATATCATCTAAGCTTATATTTGTCAAGAAATCAATTTGTCGTGAAATGGCTTTCATTGGTAAGGTATAATTGAGCTATAAAATTATAAAAAAAATGCAATTGTCTTGTTACAAATTATCAAGATAGTTTTAATTATTTAAGACCAGACATTATTTCAAATCATTATATGTTTTTCTTTAAATGTATCGATTCTAGGCTGTTTTTCGCTGTGAATTAATTAACAAAAAACTTTGTTATCTGATTTATTTAATGATACTTTTGCCTCACTAATTAATATGGAATATGAGTATTAAACCAAAATATATCGAACATATTGGAATTGCTGTTCGCAATCTGGAAGAATCGATTGCTTACTATGAAAATGTTTTTGGATTAAGTTGTTATGCTATTGAAGAAGTTGCTGATCAGAAAGTTAAAACTGCCTTTTTTAAAGTTGGTCAGACAAAAATTGAACTCCTCGAATCTACCGATCCCAACGGGCCAATTGGTAAATTCATTGAGAAAAAAGGCGAAGGTGTACATCATTTAGCCTTTGCTGTTGATGATATTGAGGAAAAATTAACAGAACTTGATCAAAAAGGAATTCAATTAATAGATCAGGAGCCTAGAAATGGGGCAGAGGGTTTGTCAATTGCTTTCTTACATCCAAAATCAACACATGGCGTTTTAACAGAAATATGTGAAGATAAACAGAACAAATAGTTTATCATGAGTATGCAACTAAAGATCAATGAATTGATGGCTCTTCGCGAAACAGCCCGATTGGGTGGTGGCGAAAAGCGCATTGAAGCACAGCATAAAAAAGGAAAATATACTGCTCGTGAGCGTTTAGACATGTTGTTGGACGATGGTAGTTTTGAGGAGTTCGACATGTTCGTATCACATCGCTGTATAGATTTTGGCCTTGACGAGCAACACTTTCTATCAGATGGTGTTGTTACAGGTTATGGAACAATTGATGGGCGACTTGTATATGTTTTTTCACAGGATTTTACTGTTTTTGGTGGTTCACTATCGGAAATGTTCGCAGCAAAAATTTGCAAGATAATGGATAAGGCTCTCAAAGTGGGAGCACCAGTAATCGGGATTAATGATAGTGGAGGAGCACGTATTCAGGAAGGAGTAAAAAGTTTAGGTGGTTATGCTGAAATTTTTCAACGTAATATACTCGCTTCAGGTGTGATTCCTCAAATATCAGCCATTTTTGGTCCTTGTGCCGGTGGTGCAGTTTATTCTCCTGCTCTCACAGATTTTAATATCATGAGCAAGGATACGAGCTATATGTTTGTTACAGGCCCAAAAGTAGTAAAAACGGTTACAGGTGAAGATGTTACTACAGAAGAGCTAGGTGGTGCAAGTGTTCATTCTACTCGTTCTGGAGTGGCTCATTTTGTTGCAGAAGATGAGGAAGAAGGCCTCATGTTGATTCGCAAGCTAATCAGTTATTTCCCACAGAATAACATGGAAGATCCTCCATTAGCATTTTCAGATGATCCTATCGATAGAGTTGATGATAACTTGAATGAGATATTACCAGAAAACACCAATAAACCATATGATGTCAAAGAAATAATTGAGTCGATTGTTGATTATCATGAATATTTAGAGGTACAACGAAACTATGCACCGAATATAGTTACTGCATTTGCACGTTTCAATGGCATGTCTGTTGGTATTGTGGCTAATCAACCAGATTACCTGGCTGGAGTTTTGGATATTAATGCTTCCCGAAAGGCAGCTCGTTTCGTTCGTTATTGTGACGCTTTCAATATTCCACTTGTTACTTTGGTTGATGTTCCCGGATTTTTACCTGGTACTGCTCAAGAGTATGGAGGTATTATTATTCATGGTGCAAAGCTTTTGTTTGCTTATGGAGAAGCAACAGTTCCTAAAGTAACTGTCATTTTAAGGAAAGCCTATGGAGGCGCTTATGATGTGATGAGCAGTAAACATTTGAGAGGAGATATAAATTATGCATGGCCGGGATCAGAAATAGCCGTTATGGGTCCGAAAGGAGCTATTGAGGTCTTATTAAGCCGCGAATTATCATCTATCGAAGATGAAAAGAAAAAGAAGGAGATCTTAAAAGAGAAAGAAGCTGAATACAAAGATAAGTTTGCCAATCCCTATGTAGCTGCCAAGTTTGGCTATATTGATGATGTTATCGAACCACGAAATACTCGTTTTCGTATCATTCGGGCACTGCAATCTTTATCAACCAAAAAAGACGTGAATCCGCCTAAGAAACATTCTAATATACCTTTATAAATCAATATGCTTGTCCTGAATTTACTATTATCGACAGCCACTTTGATAGGTGCAAAAAGTGGAAGAAATTCTGCTCAAGAGTTTTATGAGCAAGATCCTACGGGTATTGGTATGGCTATTATTGCAATGAGCGTTGTTTTTATGTCGCTTGTTCTTCTTTTTTTAGTGGTTAATGCCCTGACCATGTTGATGAATAAGGATCTCCAAGTCAGAAGGAAAAGGAAATCAAAAGGTTCTATTGAAACAAAAAATGAAGAAGATATTTCTGGAGAGGTGAATGCAGCTATTGCTTTGGCTATTCATATGTACCGCAAACAAATTCATGATATTGAGAGTTTTAAACTTACAATTGATCGTGTTTCAAGAATATATTCACCCTGGAGTTCTAAATTGTATGGTATGTCTCAAACACCATTAAAAAAATCGAGATGAAAAAGTTTAAGTATATTATTAATGGGAATGAATACGAGGTTAATATCAAGGATATTGAAGATAATATAGTAGATGTTGAAGTGAACGGAACCCATTATTCTGTTGAAGTCGATAAAGATATAAAACCGACCAAAACGCCTAAATTGGTTCGTAAATCAGCTATTCCGACAACAGATACACCCAGACTTTCTCCGGAAAAAACGGTTCCCATTCAAACATCTGGAGAGGGATACCAAATACTTTCGCCCTTACCGGGTGTGGTTCTTGAGCTTGATGTAAAAGTCGGTGACATGGTAACAGAAGGTCAAAGACTGATGATGCTCGAAGCGATGAAAATGGAAAACAATATAGACTCTGACCGAGCAGGAAAAATAATTTCAATAAAAGTAGGCAAAGGCGATTCCGTTATGCAAGGTGATCTCCTGTTTGTTATAGCTTAAGGATTATGGAAAATACAAGCTTCATTGGTTTTTTATTAGAAAATCTGGAAAGATTTTTCCAATATACTGCTTTTGCAAACATGAGCTGGGGCAATTTAATCATGATAGTAGTGGGTTTGGTTTTTATAACCTTGGCCATCACAAAAGAATTTGAACCCTTGCTTTTAATTCCGATTGGATTTGGAATGATAGTCGGTAATATTGCCTTTTGGGGTGCAGAATTTACTGATATAAGCGATCCAAACAACATGAAATTGGGTGTTTATCAGGAGGGTAGTGTAATGAATTACCTATACTTTGGGGTAATAAAAGGTATTTATCCTCCCTTAATATTCCTTGGCTTGGGTGCCATGACTGATTTTTCCGCTTTACTGTCTAAACCTCGTTTGTTATTAATCGGAGCTGCAGCTCAATTAGGGATATTTGGTGCCTATGCCATTGCATTGGCTTTGGGATTTTCTCCAGAGCAAGCTGGTGCGATTGCCATTATTGGTGGAGCGGATGGACCTACAGCCATTTTCCTATCATCCAAACTGGCTCCTGAATTAATGGGTGCAATTGCTGTATCAGCCTATTCTTACATGGCTTTGGTACCGGTTATTCAGCCACCTATTATGCGAATGCTAACCAACAAAAAAGAACGTGTAATTCGAATGAAGCCACCTCGTGTTGTTTCTAAAACAGAAAAAATTATTTTTCCAATTGCCGGATTATTATTGACAACCTTCATTGTCCCTGCTGGTTTACCATTGCTGGGTATGTTATTTTTTGGGAATTTGTTGAAAGAATCAGGTGTAACCAAACGTCTGGCTCAAACGGCAAGTGGGGCATTGGTTGATATTGTGACCATACTTTTGGGACTTACTGTAGGAGCATCTACACAAGCGTCCACTTTTTTAACCACTAAGTCGATTGGAATTTTTGTCATTGGAGCATTTTCATTTATGGTTGCCACCACTGGAGGTGTTTTATTTGTAAAATTCATGAATCTTTTTCTCAAAGAGGGAAATAAAATCAATCCTTTAATTGGTAATGCTGGAGTTTCTGCTGTGCCAGATAGTGCTCGTGTCTCTCAGGTTCTTGGTTTACAATACGATAAAACCAATCATTTGCTGATGCATGCTATGGCTCCAAATGTAGCTGGTGTAGTCGGAAGTGCTGTAGCCGCAGGTATTTTGCTCAGTTTCTTGTATTAGGAATAGATGGTTGATAGTATTTTTCGATGACCTCCATAATCTCTGAATTCACACAGGTAAATGCCTTGCCATACACCTAAAGCTAATTGATAATTCTGTATGGGTATTGTGAGGGAGCAACCAATCAAACTGGATTTTATATGTGCTGGCATATCATCCGAACCTTCTTGCGTGTGCGTATAAAAAGATTCATTTTCTTTCACTAAAGCATTGATTGAATTCTCTAAATCTATTGGCACACTTGGATCTGCATTTTCGTTTATTGTAATTCCTGCAGAAGTATGTTTAATGAAAAGATTTAGCAAACCTTTTTCAGGTAATGCTGGGAGCTGCTTTTTAATGGTTTGAGTGATCAAATTAAAACCTCTTGGGTACGCATCTAAAACTATTTCCTTCTGCTCAATCATATTGTTTTCATTTGTAATGAAATTTAGCACTTTTAGCTGATTATCTTTGAATTGTTCAAAAGATATGGAAAGAAAGCTTCAACAAGACATAATGAATTGGTATAAGGAAAATGCCAGAGAACTGCCTTGGAGAAAAACAAAGGATCCTTATGTGATTTGGCTTTCGGAAATTATCATGCAACAAACTCGAATAGAACAAGGAACTCCTTATTTCAATAAGTTTGTTTCTAGTTTCCCAACAGTATTTGGTTTGGCCAAAGCCTCTGAAGATCAAGTTTTGAAACACTGGCAGGGCTTGGGCTATTATTCAAGAGCCAGAAACATGCATCATGCTGCAAAAACCATAGTTGAAAAGTGGAATGGTCATTTTCCTTCAAATTACGATGATTTAATATCGCTGAAAGGAATTGGAGATTATACAGCTAGTGCACTCCTTTCTTTTTGTCATCATCAGCCCTATGCGGTTTTGGATGGGAATGTTTTCCGGTTATTATCCCGATTATTTGGTATTGAAGAGCCGATCAACAGTACAATAGGAAAAAAAATATTCAAGAAAAAAGCAAATGAATTTCTTGATCAATCAAATCCTGGAGATTTCAATCAGGCACTAATGGATTTTGGGGCTATGGTTTGTAAGCCAAACAATCCTGCATGCACATCTTGCCCGTTACAATTTGATTGTGTGGCAAAGAGAGAGCAAAGTCAGGCGAGTCTACCCACGAAATTGAAGGCAAAAGATCTGAAAAAGCGCTATTTGCACTACTTTGTCTTCAAGCAAAATGGTTCTTTATTTATAAAAAAAAGAAACACAAAAGGAATTTGGTTTAAACTGTATGAACTTCCTTTACTCGAAAAAATGGATGAAGGGAAGCTGTCTTTGATTGAAGTAAGGAAAAATTTCTCTTGTGATTTAGAAAAACTCAAACTCATTTCATCAGTCAAGCACCTGTTATCTCATCAGGAATTATACATTTCATTTTATGAGATCGATAGGGGAGAATGCATGGTGGAAGAAGCTTATTTGGAAATAGCCGTTTCCGAAATACAAGCTTATCCTTTTCCAAAACCTATCATAGAATTCCTTGACTTTTATTACTAAATTTGTTAAAATTCAAACCTAAAAATATGAGAATAATTACATACATACTTTCATTTTCCTTATTAGCAACAATTGGTTTTTCTCAAAATGCAGGAACAGCTCTTGATTTTGATGGATCAAACGATTATGTAGATTGCGATACGAGTAGTTCATTTCGTCCTGCTCAATTAACTATTGAAGCCTGGATTTATGCAGATACATGGCGTTCAAATAATTGGCAAGGGACCATTTTAAGTACTGATTCGTGGTCAGGAACTGGTGGTCAACGAGGTTGGGATTTACGAACAGGAGACAATGGGAGACTTACACTTTTAGCAGCAAATGGCAGCACTGGAGCATGGGTAGAATGTATGTCCGCTCAATTAATGAGTACAGGAAAGTGGTATCATGTTGCAGGAACATATGATGGATCAAACCAAAAAGTATATATAAATGGTGTTTTAGTAAAAACAATAGCCAATACAGGCGGAATTCGTTACTCTACAATGGAGAAAATGATTATTGGAGATTGCACGGGGCAATTGGGAAATAGAGTTTTTGATGGTAAAATCGATGAAGTTCGATTATGGAATGTTGCATTGGATACCACCACAATGAGAAAATGGATGAATAAACCAATTAGCTCAGCTCATCCAAGTAGCTCTAATTTAGTAAGTTATTACAAAATGAATGCGGGAACAGGAACTACCGCTTATGATTCAAGTGGAAATAGTTTTGACGCTACTTTAACAAATTTTGCAGCTTCTCCATGGCAAAGCTCCTATGTTCCAATGGCGTCTACACCTTCCAATTTTTTACACGATTTGAATGCAGTCTGGCCAGTATGGTCAACAGCATCTTCCTCCGTTTTTGAAGTAAGTGATAATATGTCAGGAAACACCTACGTTGTTTTTGGACACAATGGAAACAGTTTGAGTTACAACATCACTAATAAACCCAGTTATATCCAAAAAAGGCTGGGTCGGATTTGGAGATTGGAAAAAGAGGGATCGCTAAGCGGATCGATTAAACTTGACTACGCTAATTTAGATACAAATGGATTTTATACTTTCAAATTATTAGTGTCATCTGATACGAATTTTAGCAATGCATCGGTCATTTCTGGTAACAAAATTGGAAATCATCAAATTGTATATAACAATATTTCATTTCAGGATTCTTTTTATTATTGTTTTGGAGCTTACGATTATCAGGGGCCAACAGTTGAAACAAACTTAATTGAAGAGGTGAAAGCTTATTCAGCTAAAATAAGAGGAAAAGTGCTTGATGATGGTGGCCTTCAAACCAATCGTGGAATTTGTTGGTCAACGAATGTTAATCCTGATATTGCTGACAGCAAAACCGCAAATGGAACCGGGAACGGATTGTATACAGCTAATCTTAGCAATCTAACTGCAAATACGACCTATCATGTGCGTGCTTATGCCTATAATACCAAAGATACTGTTTATGGTTCAGATAGTACGTTCACCACTCCAACACCATATGCACCTACAGTAACAACTGATGGAACGCTTAGTTTATTTACAGATTCAGCTTTGGTGGCAGGTACAGTGGTTTCTGATGGAGATGTTAATGTTACGGAAAGGGGTATTTGTTGGAGTAGCTCTGCGAATCCAAAAGCCAATTTAAGTACTAAAGTAATTAAGGGAAGTGGAGAAGGTTATTTTACAGCTATGATAAGTGGACTCACACCGAATAGTCAATACCATTACAGAGCCTATGCAATCAATGCAGTTGATACGTCTTATGGGGCAGATAGTAGTTTCACTACTTTGCCTATTTCAGTTCCTGATGTATTTACAGGAGGATTATCAGCTATTACCGGATATACTGCAACAGTTAGTGGAGGATGTACTTTTGATGGTAGACGTGCAGTAAGTCAAAAAGGAATTGTTTGGGGAACTTCTGCAAATCCCACTATAGCGTTAACTACTAAAACAACTGAAGGTGGTGGAATTGGTAATTTTGCGAGTTCACTCACAAATTTACAAGCAAATACAACCTATTATGCACGTGCATATGCAACTAATTCTGTTGGTACAGCCTATGGAGCCGATAGTGTTATTCTTACGGCTACACATCCCGAAGTTCAAATTGATCAAATAAGTGCAATCACCTATTATACAGCAACAGTAAAAATTAATGTAACCAGCGATGGAAGAATGCCCATTACATCAAGAGGGATTTGTTTAGGATTGAGTTCAAATCCTGATTTAAGTGCTTCAGCCGTGATTAAAGCAGGGGCAACTGGTGTCGTTAATTGCAATTTAGTAAACTTGTTTCCAAACACGATTTACCACACACGGGCTTTTGCCATTAATGATGTGGATACTTCATATAGTGCGGATAGTATTTTCACAACAGTCGCTACTGTTGCCTCAGTTGTGACCACTAAAAAAGTGGTTAATGTGCTTGCTACTTCTGCATTATGTGGTGGAATAGTTATTTCTGATGGTGGAACTCCTGTAACTGAACGAGGTTTATGTTGGAGTACATCCGCTAATCCAACAATTGTAACTGGTGTAAAATTGACCTTGGGATCAGGTACAGGTACTTTTAACGGAACCATGATTAATCTTGCCAAAGGAACTCTTTATCATGTTCGTGCTTATGCGATAAACAACATTGACACATCTTATGGTGGAGATAGTAGCTTTACTACCTTGGGAGCTCCTACTGTAGTTACCGATGCAATAAGCAATATAGGGGCAGGAACAGCTCAATGCGGAGGCACCGTAACGGATGATGGTGGAGCAGCAGTAATCAGAAGGGGTGTTTGTTGGAGTAATGTTCCGAATCCAACGGCCAATTTATCGACTAAAACTACTGATGGATACGGTTTAGGACACTATAACAGTGCTTTAAGTGGCCTTTCTGCTAATACTACTTATTATGTAAAAGCATATGCTATCAATTCAATGGACACTGCTTATGGACAAGAAATTAATTTTCTGACACCCAGTGCTCCTGAAGTTATTACCAGCGGAATTGAATTAATAAGCGGTTATACTGCAAAAGTAAATGGTGAGGTAGTTTCCGGAACGAATGTTACTGAAAGGGGGGTTGTTTGGAGTAAATATCCAAACCCATCAACAGGCTTAACGACCAAAAATATTGAAGGAAGCGGATTAGGAACATTTGGTAGTCTGATCACAGGCCTATTGGCCAATACCACCTATCATGTCAGAGCCTATGCCATCAATACTGTAGGAATAGCTTATGGAGGCGACAGCACATTTACAACAGCCGATAAACCAAGTATAACCACTGCCAGTATAAGCAACATCATGTCTTCTTCTGCAGATTGTGGAGGAAATGTAACTGATGATGGAAGAATGCCAGTACTATTGAGAGGTATTTGCTGGAGTTCAAACCCAAACCCAACAGTTGCCTTATCAACAAAAACGAATGATGGAGCCGGATTGGGAACCTTTGCATCCAGCATAACAGGCTTGCAAGCCAATACAATTTATTACGTACGAGCTTATGCTATTAATGATGTAGATACAGCATACGGTAATGAAAGAAGTTTTGAAATTACACCACCAACGGCTGTTACTGGAGCCCCAACCAATTCGACCATCGATGGTGTTGAGTTATCGGGAATTGTGAATGCCAAAGGAGTTTTAACCAATGTTTATTTTGAATATGGATTAACAACAGCTTATGGAAGAAATTCTGCTGGCATACCCAATAATATAACCACCAGTGTTGATGAAAATATTAGCACAACACTTAGCGCTTTAACCAGCAATAGGGAGTATCATTATCGACTAGTTGCTAAATGTGATCATGGCGAAGCTTATGGTGCAGATTCTACCTTTTATACTTTAAATAATGCAATTAGTGAAAACCCAAATGACGATCTCAAAATTTGGTCTGAGAATGGCAAAATTCACATCATTTCAAAAACAAGTGAAGCGCTAACTTTAACCATTTATAATGCAATTGGTAAGGAATTAGTTAAAGATTTTGTTAAAGGTGAATATTCTTACACGGTTCAGGAACCACAAGCTATTTACTTTGTGCGGATACAGTCAAGCAATTTACTGGTCAATAATAAACTATTTGTTCAATAAAATAAAACACGATTAAAATGAAAAAAACAGAACTCGGCTTCGTCTTACTTATTTTGCTTGGTGCCCTATTAAAAGTTTTGCATATTCCGGGTGGAGGAATTTTGCATGTATTGGGATTTCAGGCTTTAGCTATTTTCTATTTATTTGCATTATTGCCTTTATGTAGCGAATTGCCTATCAAAGCGGCTTATCAGAAGGTGCTAAAGGAAGATGAAAATTATTGGCGTGCATTCGGAACATTTGCAACAGCTTGGGTTTTTTCCATTCTCTTACTGGGAATCTTATTTAAAATTCAACTCTGGAAAGGAGCGACCATCATGCTCAAATTGGGCTTGCTTACTTTGCTTGTTTCTTTAATTATAGCTGCAGTTAAGCTTTTAAAAGCAAAAGATGATTTTTATTTGAATTTGATGAGGAGAATACTTCCAATTGGTATCGTGGCTTTTGTATTATTCAATATTCCCAATGTTAGTTTGATGAAATATCATCATAAAAATGCTCCTTTGGAATATATCCAGGCATATGAAGACTATCTTACCTATCCTGATAGTGTGGAATTACAACATATTTATGAAATGGAAAGGGAAAAAATGCATGTGAGAGAATATGAAAACGATGAAGTAGAAGACTCAACTTTTATTAAAATGTAATCTTATATCCAATTCCATGAATATTGAGAATTTCAATGCTGGAATTCTCTTTGGAAATAAGTAATTAAAGCGTATATTGCTTAGTGAAACAAATTCTTTTCAATTTAAATTAAGGATTATGCAAAAACTAATACTTGTCTTTATTTGCTCACTATTATCATTGTATGGAATTGCACAACATGATAGCTGTTTGCAAGCTGATTTCCGATTTGAAGGAAATGTTGATGATTATTCACTAAAAGGGGTTCAGGCTGTTAATTATGGTGCTGATGCTGTGGAAGGATATCTTGGGGATGCTAATTCTGCTTTTCATTTCAATGGGCAGGATGAATATATTGTACTCGATAATGCTTTTGATTATCCTAACAGATCAGTTAGTTTTTGGGTTTATGTTGAGGATAAAATGGAAACAACCATCATTTTTAATAATGATAATCCAAGTCTGCTTTATGGCAAAAATATTATCAATGTAAACCACGATGGTACTCAATACAACATCAAATACAATGTTGGTAAGGATGGCAATCAATTTAATCAAGCAATTTCTCTTGAAACATGGTATTTTATTGCTTTTACTGTAGATGTGAATTATGTTAAGTACTATTTTAATGGACAAGAGGTATATTCAGGAAATATGCTTTACGGAACGGGAAGTGTGGATGGTGATACCAATACCCGTGTTGGATGTGGTAGAAAGTATGATAAGTTTTTCAAAGGTTCAATAGATAATTTTAAAGTGTTTGGATGTAGCTTAACATCAGCTGAAGTTAACCATATTTATACTTCAATCAAAGAACAATATGTCGTTCAGGATCAGTTAAATGTATATCCAAATCCCGTGCAAGATGCTTTTACTATTGACTTTTCTGCTTCGCTTCAAAATCAATTAAGTTTTGAACTCTATAATTCATTAGGTCAGCAAGTTAGGAATGAAGCACTGGGTATGGGAAATGCAAAAATTTATAGAAAGGCCGAACCAAATGGTGTTTATTTTTATAAAGTATTTGACTCTGAACAGGAATTGATTGGCTCAGGAAAGTTGATTTTCAAATAACCGATAACATATTAGTCATTTCCATTCATGCGAATTAAATCATTTGTGCAAAAAGGAATTCGATTATTTCTAGATGAAGTATCGATGTTTTTCACAAGTGGATTAGTAGGATTTGCTAAATTAATTCTTCATCTGACTATTTTTATAGCAACCATTTTTTTTCAACTAGGAGTAATTCTTATTCTTACACATCAATTTAGAGCATTTGAAGAATTCTATGAAAGGATGGAAGATTACGAATACAAAACATTGGTTCAATTTGTTATTTCTATGCTTCTTTATCGATTGGTAAGTAGTAATATCAAGTTTTTGAAATCTAAATAATACTATAATTGAATATCCGCAATTGTACCTATGATGTAAAAATTGCCACAGATTCCACTGATTTGTTTTCAGGAGACATTGAAATTTCTGCGAATCAGTGGTCTAAATATGAATGGTATTAAGTAAATATGTTTGTAGCATAATAAAGGGTATACGTTAATATACTTTCAAGAATTATCTATTTCAAATACTGCAATGTACCCTTTTCTTTGGAGGGGATATAATAACCTTCTTTATCTAAGATTTGTTATCAGAAATTATACAGAGTCTTTTTTTATAAATAATATCAGTATTTTTATTGTCACTGCAACCTTTTTCTAATATAAAGGGTTCATATAAAAAAGAAAGCAACCTTGACTGAAGCTGACCTGATATTTCATTGTAAAGAAAAGAATACACTTGCACAGCGAATTCTATTTGATAGATACTATCAACAATGTTTTCATTTAGCTTTTAGGTATCTTGGAAATCACCATGATGTTGAAGATATACTGAGTCTGGCATTCACAAGAATATTTAAGAAAATAGTTTCCTTTGAAAACAGGGGTGAAGGAAGTTTAAATAAATGGATAAATACTATTGTCATAAATGAATCGCTCAGGTTTGTTGAGAAGAAAAGAATAGTTTTCTATCCAGATGAGATTGAGCATTATATGGATGAAAATTTGGATGATTATTTTGATTCATCTATTGACTGTGAAAAATTATATGCACAAATTAACGAGTTGCCAATAGCACAAAAACTAGTATTCAATCTATTTGTACTTGACGAATATTCACATCAGGAAATAGCTGATAAACTGAAAATTCCAGTTAATACATCAAAATCTCATTTGCATAGAGCTAAAACTCAACTCAGGAACAAATTGGTTAAAGTAGATGATTATGAAAAAGAATAAAGAAAACGAATTAAGAAAAATATTGGATACTTCATATCCTATTGCCCAAAATGCAGAAGATGTAAAAGAGAATGTTTGGAATAAAATTGATTTGAGTAAAAAGAATAACTTTTTGTGGTTTAGAATTGCCGCACTTTTACTGATAATATTTCTCTCTACTTCAACTATTTACTTGTATTTGAACAGAGATTTTCAGTCCAACCAGTTACTTAATGTGATTGAAGAACTGAAAACAAAGGTTAATCAAAATCAGGACATTATTGCTGTTTATCAGTCTGAAAATGAAGGACTGAAGCTTAGTTTGACAGAGAATGATTATTTGATTGAAAAAGAGGGAAGTATTAGTAATACCCAGGAAATAATCAACATAATTGAATACGACACTATCCGTATTTATCAAACCGAAGAACCTCAGTTTATTACTCATATTATTTATGATACGGTGATAATTGAAAAAGAATTGATTAAAACTATTGCAAGTAATTCTCACACTTCATCTACCCCAACCTCATTTCAGGTTGATTTAAAATCAAATAAAACCAGACCACAGGAAAAAGTAAGGTTTGGAATTAGAATAAGGAAATTTAATACAGAACATGCTGAAGAAGCTCAATTTTCAGCTTTACGAATAAAATTATAATAACCTAAAAATGAAGACATTAGCATTAAGTTTGATTTCTATCGTATTTATTCTGTTCACTTTGAATGTGGTAGCTCAGGAAGAGAATGAATTCAATGATTTAATCCAAATTAGATATAGTGAAAATGTATATTTAAATATGCATTTAGTAAACTATGCTGACGATTATCAGTTTAAAAGTATTGATACAATTTATAATCAGTTTTTAACTGTTTTTAATTCAGTAAAAGATTCAATTCCAGTGTATTCATCCTATTCTATCGAATTTGTGAATGGGAATTTTTTAAAAATTACTGCTGCTGAAAGTGCTAGTATTTATAGTCTGGGAAAAGATCAACTTTTTCATAGCCAGACATTAATTCACAAATTAGTTATTAAGGATTGGCATTATCAAATTGATGTTTTTTTTGCTGATTTAGCGTATTTGAATGATACGACTATTCAAAGCTTAATTAATCAGAGTCTGGAAGAATTGCCAAGAAGAAACAGGTGGTGTAATTCATTCCATTATGAGTATATTAATGATAGTCTCAAAAAATCAGAAAACTATAGGTTTAAGATTAATAAAAGTTATGTATATGACATCATATATAGTGCTCAATTTGGTATAATAAATGGCAGAATTGCCAATGTTTTAACATCAGGTATTGGTTATATGTGGACTGTTAAAAATGAAGACGAAATTTTTATATATTCTACCGTATCTACATTAAGTACCTATAATTCAGCGGTGGAAAAACTTGAAGGAGCTAGTCATATTTGTTTAGGTTTCAGAAGGAAAACATTACCATGGTATGGTAATATAGGAAATTGGTTTGGTTTTGAATTCGGATATCCCTTGGGTTCTGAAATGCAATTATTTGAAAACCCTATAAGCTATAAATTTGGACTTGTAATGAGTTCAGGCAAGAATACATGGTTGCATTTCGATACATACAAAATTAAGAATAATAAAAAATCGTATTTATTTATGGGCATTGGTATTGGATTCTAAAAGCAAATCATGTTATTCCATCTTCTATTTCAAATACTGCAATGTGCCTTTTTCTTTGGAGGGGATATAATAACCTTCTCTATCCAACAAATGATCTAAATTAGCAACGCCATATACGACTACAGCCGTAACAATGGCTGTATGCTCCTGATAATCAGGTATACTTTTATTATATAAATCCCTTTCGGTATGCCAAATTTCATGATAATCGAAATTGTCACCTCTTGGATATCCTGTGCTAAATGTCATGGTAGGAACACCCATAACTGCAAAAGGACCACTATCAGTTCCCCATGGTTTAAGCGGTTGCTGACGAGCTTCCTTGGTTTTAATTTCAAAAGGGAACTCAGGATTGATGCTGTTTAGTGGTGCACAAATCTTTTCCATATCATCAAGCATGGCTTCAGTTACACTTATTCCTGTGGTTACAGCAGGTCCTCCATCACGATTAAACATATTGGATATTTTCCCCAGTTTGTCTTCATTTCGCAAAATCCAACTGGTTGAACCCAACAAACCAAATTCTTCTCCAGCCCATAAACAAACCAGAATAGTCCGCTTTGGTTTTCCCCCAGCTTTCATAATCAGGCGGGCCGCTTCCATGGCAGGTGTAGCTCCTGAACCATCATCAACGCCTCCGGTGGCTACATCATAAGCATCCAAATGTCCACCCATAATTACATATTCATCTGGAAATTCGGTTCCAGGAATAATGCCAATTACATTGTGATATTTAATGGGACCCATTTTGAAATGATTGCGAATATCAAATTCTAACTGAAAGTATAATCTTTCTTTCACTTTCTGCTCTATGATTTTATATTGATGTTCGTCAAGCTTAATATCGGGTACGCTTGGCAGATTCTCAAACGTCATACTCATGATATTCTTTCGATCATACATAGCCCTTATGGGAAGCTTTGATGACTGAATAATACCCAATATTCCAGCTTCTACCATTTGTCGGTAGAACAAAGCTGGCTCTTCATAGTAGGGTAGAAGCTCTTTCTGTTTTTTACTATGCCTGTTTTCTCTACGAATGACATCGTTCTCTTTATCAATTTCTTTATTTAATGCAACAATAGAGTCTCTTATTTGGTCAGCTTTGGCTGAAATATCAATCGGAAAACCATCGTTCACACCAGTAATCAAAACCCAGGCTCCTTTGAGTTTACCTTTTATGTTGTTGAATTCAGCCTGTGTTTTTGGCTCAATCAAAACTTCACCTCTTTGCACTCCTTTGGTTCCGGCCGTATAAGACGGGGTTGCAAAATGCAAATGAAAGCCATCAACATCAAGCATTTTCCCAAACCATGGACCTCTGTTAAAACCGATAGGCAATTCGCCCGCTTCATCCAATTCAACGTCCATTCCCCATTCTTTGAATTTAAAGGCAGCCCAATTTGCTGCATTTTCATACGCGTCAGAACCAATGGGTCGACCACCAAATCGGTTGCACAAAATATCTAAATGATCCATGGCCTGGTTGTCGGTTTGTCCGATTTCTATGATTTTAGCAATAACCGGATCATCACCATCTGTAGTTTGGAATGCAAATAAGGATAAAATAAATAGGGGGAAAATGAATTTTAGGTATTTCATATGTCTATAATTATTTTTTTAAGGTTCCCGAATAACTCGGGAGAACTCACATGATAATCATCCCCCAATATGAGGAATATTTTACTCATGTTCGTTTCATATAACTGACTTTTGGCGGCTCAAACCTACATAAATTTTTCATTATTAATTTAAAATTATGTTGATGAAAAATTTTGTGAGCTGCTTCTTTCCATATTGTAATTGGTTTTACAATACTTTGTATATACCCTATAAAGGAACAAGTATTTATATTAATCCTTGTAAATAGCTATCACTTCTGATTTATCAGATTGTTTATAAGCACGGTACATCCCTTCGGTATTAAAGGATATAGCAATGTTTCCACAAGCATCTACTCCTACAAGGCCACCATCTCCACCTAATTTCAATAATTTATTGTTTACAACCTCATGGCAAGCATCAACTATGCTCATTCCTTTGTATTCCATTAAACAGGAAATATCATAGGCAACCACCCCTCTCATAAAAAACTCTCCCGTACCAGTGCAAGAAATCGCACATGTGAGGTTATTGGCGTAGGTTCCACTACCAATTATTGGGCTATCGCCAATTCGACCAATCTTTTTATTGGTTACTCCTCCTGTAGATGTACCAGCAGCAAGATTTCCAAAAGCATCAAAAGCAACAGCCCCAATGGTTCCTATCTTTTTATTTTTATTTACTGAATGATCTAACTGAACTTTATCCGAACCTTTCACTTCCAACCATTGTTGATATCTGAATTCATCATAGAAGTAGCTGTCTTGTTCAAACTTGCATTTCATTTTCTTAGCAAACTCAATGGCCCCTTCACCTGCAAGCATTACATGTTCTGATTTATCCATGATTAATCTTGCCAAAGAAATAGGGTTTTTTATGCTTTGTACTAAGGCTACAGCTCCGGCATAAAGTGTTTTCCCTTCCATGATAGAAGCATCCATTTCGTGAGTACCTTTATTTGAAAAAACTGCCCCTTTTCCAGCATTAAACAATGGAGAATTTTCCATTTCAATAATTGATAATTCCACTGCATCCACTGCAGTTTTGTTTTGTTCGAGGGCAGCATAGCCAACATCTAATGCCTGCTTTAGGGCTTTTTTATAAGCCGCTTCTTGTTCAGTAGTAATATATTTTTTTAAGACTGTACCTGCACCACCATGTATGGCTATAGCAATTTTGCTCATTTTTCAAGTTTTAAAGCACGAAGTATTTCTTCGGCCAGTATTTCTTTATAATCGATCACATCTTGAATCACTTGTTGTATATCATCTGCTTGAAGAACAACAATATCGCCATCAGATGCCATATTCAGGGCTTTTTGTGTAGCTTCTCTTCCATCAATTATAATATCTATATTATCTTTAGAATAACCAGCTTTAAGTAAACCCTGTTTTACCAGTTCGCATGTTTCCCCGGGGGCTCTATCGCGCGGATCAGTATCTTTAATCACTACATAATCATAAAATTCAGCAAGGCTTTCTCCGAAATCAATTATATCTTGGGTTCTGCGATTTCCTGTACCTACTGCCATTCTAATTTTTTTCCCCGGAGCAACAAAAGGAAGCATTTTTCCTGTAGCTATAACGGCTCCAATATTATGACTGTAGTCAATCATCACCTTAAATTTACCCATGTCAATAATATTCATTCTGCCTGGAGATTGACCAATGGATGGGCTGAAACTGATAACACCAGCTCTTATTTGTTTCTCGTTTAATCCTAATGCATAGGTTGCCCCAACTGCGGCTAGAGTATTTGACACATTGAATAAGGCATTACCATTAAGGGTGAGAGGTATTTCAATTACGTTAGCAACAGTAGAGATCAAAGATCCTTGTTGAATGATAATGACTCCATCAATAAGAGTTACAATAATATGTCCTTCGGCATGGTGTTTTTGCAATTCAGGATTATTGTGATTGATAGAAAATAGGATTACGCGCCCTTTTGTTTTCTCTTTTAGTGTCAAGACCAAATCATCATCTGCATTCAATACTGCGTAACCTGATGGTTTTATTGCCTCCACAATAGTGCCTTTTAATCTGGCGAGTTCTTCGAGGGTGTTAATTCCTCCTTCACCGAGATGATCCTGTGTGATATTTGTCACCACAGCAACATCACTTTCTTCATATCCAAGCCCCCTCCGAATAATTCCTCCTCTTGCTACTTCCAATACTGCATGATCTATAGATGCATCCCTCAGTACAATTTTTGCACCTTCAGGCCCGCTATAATCACCTTCAAGAATCAAGTCATTGCCAAAAACAATCCCATCTGTTGATGTCATTCCAACAATGTTTCCATTCAGCCCAATTATATGCGAAATGAGTCGGGTAGTGGTTGTTTTTCCATTTGTACCCGTAACCGCTACAATGGGAATGTCGAATTTAGACCCTGGAGGGAAAAGCATGTCTACAATTGCTCCTGCTACATTTTTGGATTTCCCTTCAAATGGGTTTACATGCATACGAAAACCTGGTGCTGCATTAACTTCGATAACGCCTCCATTGTCATTTGATAATGGAATTCTATGGTCACTTGTAATAAGATCGATACCAATTACATTTAATCCTACGATTTGAGATATGCGTTCTGCTATTGTTTTTGTCATCGGATGCACTTCATCCGTTACATCAATAGCGATTCCTCCTGCACTTAAATTTGCTGTAGATTTGATATAGAGTTTCTCGTCTTTCGGAATAATTGATTGCAGCGTCAATTGTTTTTGACTCAAAAGACGCTCTGTCATGTAATCAATTGCAATACGAGTGAGAATTTTCTCGTGACCAAAACCTCTGTTTGGGTCAAGATTTATCTCATTTACCAATTGCTGAATGGTGGATTTCCCATCACCAACAATAGATGCAGGATCTCTTCTGGATGCAGCTATAAATTTCCCATCGATAACCAGCATACGATAATCTGAGCCAGATAGGAATTTTTCAACCACAAGATATTCACTGAATTTTTTTGCATTTTGGAATGATGTTTCCAAATCTGAAGGGCTTAATATATTGGTGGTAATGCCTCTTCCATGATTGCCTGAAACGGGTTTGATGGCAACTGGATATCCTATGGTTTCAGCTGCTTCCAATGCTTCAGATAAAGTTTCTACCGAATACCCTTTAGGAACAGGTATACCCATTCCCGAAAGCAAATCTTTTGTCCGTTTTTTATCATCAGCTATTTCAACTCCAATAGCAGAGGTCGTATCAATAATAGTTGCCTGAATTCTTCTTTGATGAATACCATAGCCAAGCTGAACATAGCTGTCATCATTTAATCTTATGACCGGAATAGACCTGTTATTAGCTTCAGAAACAATAGATTGAGTCGATGGGCCAAAAAGGTTATTTTCTCTTATTTCCTTTAATCGCTGAATGATTGGAGGTATGTCAGTTTCCTGACTATTAAATAGGTTATTAACTATTTGCACTGCGTATTTACCCGCTTCTATTCCAACTTCTTCGTCTCTATATCTATATACTATATTGTATATTCCATAATCATCGGTACTATATGTTTTCCCAAAGCCAACCTCCATTTGTGCCAGACATTGAATTTCAATAGCAATATGTTCTGCAATATGACCGGCCCAAGTGCCTCTGTCAAGGCGCTCAAAGAATCCGCCACGATGGCCTGGAGAGCATTGGTGTTCAATAAGAGATGGAAGTATTTTTTCAATTCTGGTTTTGAATCCTGGGATTGTATCCGATGGTTTTTCTTCCAGTTCACCAAGAGCCACTTGCATGTAGATAACAGGGTATCTGGAATAATAGTTTGCACCTCTTAATGCGCGTATTTCACGTATTTCCATAATAAAATAATTAATTAGTAAGTAATTTCTCCAATTCCGATGGTTGGAGAAACATCTCATTTAAAACATCATAGCCGTAACCATTAACTAAGGTATGCACTTGCATATTTTCAACAGCAATGGCTTCTCCTATTTTTATTGAATAAATATTGGAATACTGGATGCGTTTCCCATTAAAAATTGCCACCAAGCCATTTCCTATTGCCTCAATCAAATATCCCTTTCTAATAATGATACCGGTGTCCTCACCCAATCCAATTCCAAGATGACCTGGGGTTGAGGTGATTAGTTCCATTAAACGACTAAAACGACCTCTTTTAATAAAGTGGCTATCGATTATTATATTTTGAACTAAGCCCATGCCAGCTGTAACATTAACAGATCCCTTTACCAAGGCTTCTGCACTTTCTCCATCAAAAATCATTGTTTGCGACATGGCTGTTGCTCCTGCACTTGTTCCAGCTACAATACACTCTTCAGTATGGTATTTGTTTTTTATAACATCCATAAATACTGTACCTCCTAATATACTTGTAATTCGAAGTTGATCGCCACCTGTGAAAAATATAATGTGGCATTTTTTTAGTCGTTCTATATATTGTTCCTCTTCTGTTTGCTCTCTTGTTCTTATGTGCATAAATTGAACAGCTGTATTGTCAATCTTGTCAAATGCTCTCTGATACATTTTGCCAACTTCTTCTGGTATTTCACTGGCAGTGGTAATAATCTCAATAAGAACGAGGTCTTTTTTTACTAAAGAAACAATTTTTCGTAATACGAATAAATCATGTTCTTTGTCTTCGTTTCCGCCAACAGCCACTAACAAGCCTTTTGGCACTATAACACCGTTGTTCTTTTCAAAATCCTTTGCCTCTTTCATCATACATGTTTAACTCAATTTGTTAAGGAAAAATTATTCTCAGTAGAAAGTCCCGATAGGCCAAAAGCTTTTGAAAATCGGCTATCTATATCGGACAAAGAAACAGTTTGAAGTTTGTTATAATGTTATTGCAATTGAGAATTTATAAAGGACTAATTCTCTGAAAACGTCTATTGCATGTCCTCAATTTTTGCTATTTCTTTTTTGTAATGATTGTGATATTTTGTAGGAATAAAATCATTAATGTGTTGAACCAACCTATTAAGATTTTGTTAATACTAATTTTCTACTAGAATTTTTGTGTTTATTAATACAAAAGGTAATTATAACTTTTTGCAGTTGTAAAGATACTGAAAACAACGATAAAGGAAACGTTTAAATAAACGATCTGATATTCTCATTTACAACTATCAATATGATCAAGAAAACGAATGGGGTAAGGATTACAAAATAGGAATAGAAGTCCCTCATTACGGCTTATTTTGAACTGTTTTTACTATTCTTCGATGAATTGTTTCCTCATTTCAAATTTCCCTTTAGTCGGGAGAACAGGAATGGGTAAAAAACCAATAAACATGAATCCAAATTTAAATCTCCATTCACCCTCTATGGTTTTATTATCTAAACTTAATATCCCAGAATAATATATCTTGGGATGCTTCCTGTCAAATTCTCTCCTTTTCCCATCAAAATCTATTATTGTATTAATTGGCATTTCTTTAATAAAATCAACATTTCGTTTATTGATTACTCCTTTAATAAAACCAATCCCAGCTGAACCCCCAGATTCAAGATCATCAGAGACTTCTCCTGTAAAATACTCTTGATTAATTTCTTTAATTTTCAATTTGAAATAAGTCATTTGGTGTCCAATAGCCTCTTGGGCTGCTTGGTTATTATATGTGTAATACCCATTCCAAGTTCCTTTCATATTCTTAATTAATTATGGTTTGGTTCTTTGATTATTTGTCAATCAGGCTAACAAAATATCTGCAGGTATTTTTAATCCTTTATACAATGCCTTTACCATTTTAAGGGTCAACTTTCTTTTCCTGTTCAAAATTTCGCTTACTCTACTTTGGCTTCCAAGATATTTAACCATATCTTCTTTTTTCATACCCATCTGTTCCATCCGAAATTTAATTGCATCTATTGGGTCAGGAGGTGCAATTGGGTAATGTTTCATTTCATAAGATTCAACTAAAGTTACTAGTAAGTCCAATTCATCACCTTTTGGAGTATCTTTTTTGGCGCCCCATAATTCTTCAATCCTTTCTAAGGCTGAATTATAGTCTTGCTCTGTTTTTATTGGTCTAATTTCCATAATCAAATCGTTTTAGCATCAATTTTGTCGTATTGCTTATGAGTTCCAATAAATCTTATAAAAATCACTTGAAAATCATAGTCAATTGCAACTACTAATCTGTAATCATTGCCTTTTATATTAAAAACCACTTTTCCTTCTCCAAGAATACTTGCATTTTTATATAGCTGTTTTAGTTCATTTGAATTTTTCCACTCTGCTTTTTTAACATCATGATACCATGCTCTTAAAGATGCCTCGGAATCTGAGTACTCAGGTCTCTCAAAAAAATCCCGTATAGTCCGAAATGCAATAATTCTCATTATGCAAATATACAAAAATTAATCCGCATTTCCCAATTTGGGATATTTTGTTCTAGTTGGTTGTTTTATTATACTAAGCAATGTGATACAATGGTTTGGCACGTTGGGAGGGAACTTACTCTTTACTTCACCATCCTCAAAGAAAACCTTTGTCACCCAAAGTTTTAACGAAAGCTGACTTTATCGTCAATAGATTTTATGCAAGCATTTCATAATCCAATTGGTATATAACTATAGTGGGGTTTAAATAGGTATCTTTGTCTAATATGATTTATCTGGTGATATTAAAAACCTATCCAGAACAATTTTAAAGACTTCTAGACCATATTAATGTTTTTAAGAATTGTTATGACGCCTTAAAAAAACAAAGTCATAGAAATTACAAAACAAATTTCGTTCACTATAAGCGAAAGTAAAACCATTTAATGATTGAAGATATTAATGTAAACAAGCCAGAACCTATTGCTTCTGGAAAACAATTGGAGTTGTTTAATCGCACGACTGATGTTAAGCTTACAATTAAAGCATTAGAAGCGGGGAAACCAGTATTAGTGACAGAGTTTTACAGCAATGGAACTCTACTTCTCAAGGAGTTGCAAATGCATCTTTTTAAAAAGTTGCCTAATAAATCCTTTCAGGAGCAACGTGAGTATCGGTCAGAATATCGTAAGCTGTCAAATCTAATTTTTATAGAAATTGAAGATCATAAATTGAAGGTAAAAAAATCGCCTTTTATTGGGTGGTTAGAAAAGCTTTATCCAGAAACCAGTGAGTTCTTATTGCCCTTTCCTCAGGTTCAAGGACTAAATAGTGCTTGGCAGTGGTACAAAAATGGAATTTCCATTCCTGTATTGCGAAATAAAATACATCCGTATTACGGTACTTATTTTCCTACACGTTTTGAGCATTTGATTCTTTTCGACAATTGGTTAAAACGTTATGAAGGACCTAAAAAGTTTGCAATTGATGTTGGGGTAGGGAGTGGTGTGCTTTCTTTTCAAATGATAAAGTATGGTTTTCAGAAGGTTTTTGCTACAGACACAAATCCCAATGCCATTGTTGGACTAACAGAGTTTATGGCTGATACTAAGTTGTCGAGAAAGATTGAATTAGATTTTGGACATCTTTTTGGTAAATGGGAAAAACAGACCGAATTAATTGTTTTTAATCCACCTTGGTTACCAGCATCATATGACCCGGAAGGAAATGACGAAGCTATATATTACAATGAAAATTTATTCCCTGATTTTTTTGAAGGGGCAAAAAAGAGACTATTACCGGAAGGAAAGCTGGTCATTTTATTCTCAAATTTAGCTCAGATAACGAATGTAACTAAAGACCATCCGATAGAGAAGGAACTAACCGAAGGAGGGAGGTTTCAATTGGAAAAATGTTTGAAAAAAACAGTGAAGGCTGCTTCTGAAAAAACAAAGCGAGATCCGCACTGGCGCTCATCCGAAGAAGTAGAGCTTTGGGTTCTGATTAATATATAAGCTTTTAGAAGTATAGCGAAACCGTGCTTTCATGTATAGGAATAATTGGGGTTTTTACGGACATAATCAATTCCAAAGGTGGAGCTTTGTTGTGTGGCAATAAACTTCTCTTCCTGCATTCCTATTTTACAGAAACCCTTTAAATGCCGATTTTATAATTTAAACTTACTGATATTATTGCAGAATTATATTTGGCCATCCATGGAACGATAACATTTGGATCTGGATATTTTTTGGTATTACTAAAGCCTTGATAGTACTTGACCAATGTATTAATCTGAAATTTATCATGCCTATACACCTCATAGCCAAGTTCCAGAATCCCACCAACACCAAACCTTTTTGTAAATCGTCTTAAATTATCAATATAACCTATTGCACATCCACCAATTATTTCGTCAGGGATATCTTGTACTGCTTTTATATTAACAGCTCCATATATACCAAAATTCGCAATAAATCTTTTTGATTTGCCGAGGTGAGTGTTGATTGTTGCTGGAACAACTAAATAATTTAACTTACCTACTACTTCATTTTTCACATCATCAGGAACAATGTAACATGTTCCATGTTTATAGCCTTGCTTAAGAAATTGTAAACCAGAGCCAAATGATATGCTTTGATTCATCGTTTTTTGAAAATTTACACCAAAATAATCGGTATTTCGCCTATTTTCAATATCTAATCGATTGTAGTCAGAGTTTGAAGATGAAATCAATCCAATCTCATAACCAATTGACAAATCTTGCGCAAGAATTATAGTAGATGATAATAATGCGATTAATAAAAATATTATTCTCATGATTTTTTCTTAATTGGCATAAGGATTCAACTTTGAGTAGTATGAAGCGAATAGCAAAGTAATACTTTAAGCTGGTACTGTGTGCCGTATTTATCTTATTTCTTCCTCTTTTATTTCAAATTGATAATCCTGGATTTCAAATGGTATTGAACTTAAACTAGTCCTTTCTGATCCTTCTTTCAAAATAAAGTGCCAGATTGAATTCTTTGCATACATGTTTCTTGAATAATTCTCTACAGATTCTGGTCTAAATTTTATCACAACTGTCGAATCGAGTTTTATTTCTATAGCAATACTATCAAATATTTCTTTTAATAATAATTCCGGTTCATAATCCAATTTAGCTGATTGATAAAGATTCTCAGTTTCATTTGGAGCAATTGTAAATACCATATCTGAATAATCATTGTAAGAGGAAATTTTATATTGATCTCCTTTTATTAACTCTGATTTTGGAAAAACCTTGACTTGAATTTCTTTTGTCGTTCTATTATGAATGCCAATCCAATATCCATAATTGGTTTCTTTTTTACATGATGATATCAATAATAAAATGCCAAATATTATAATCGTTAATTTCATTTTCATTTTTTGGTTTTCATATCACTTTTCCATGATCTCCATAAAAAATCTGAATCCAAGATCATTAGTTGGTTTAGAATAAAATGCCCTTGATTTAATTTGTACTTCACCACCGGGACTTTTCCAACTGCCTCCTCGTGAAATTCCTTTTTCATTGACCATTTCCGCCACATTTCCAGCTATGTTATACAATCCAATATTATTAGCAAAATAGGAGGCTACTGGTTCAGTGGCTGCAAAAATATTTTGTCCTGAACTAGAAGTATCATATGTATAGCGGCTATTTTTATGTCCCACAAAATAATTTTTATAATATGCATAGGGGGTATTTGTAAATTCCACAACAAATTTATTAGTCAATGAATCATATATGATATTCTCATCACCTATACTTTGGTAATTACACAAAGCCCTTCCTTCTGAATTTCTTAAATACGGCCCCCCCCAGGGATAATCAGCGTTTTGTCTGCCACCACCTGCAGCTAATTCCCATTCTTTTTCAGTTGGCAGCCTAAATAGCACCTTTTTAAACTTACGTTTTGGACTGCTATTGTATTTATCAGTCAGCCATGTGCAAAATAATTTTGCTGCTTCGTGTGAAACACCTACAACAGGGTAATCATTATAAGCCGGATGCCTGAAGTAGAACCTTGTCATAGGTTCATTTACATCCAGTTTTGGACTCCAAACATTTGAATCAACTGTGGCAATTTTTAATAATTCAGTATGATGGGGATTTTTAAGGTCTTGCTCAATTGAGAAAAAAAACACTCTGTAAAGCAGGTTGGATAATTCATATTTGCTGGCATACAAACTGTCATGAACCTGTGATAGGGATTTGTCAATTTCTTTTACATAAGTCTTATACCTCTTCATCTTAACATAAGGTGTCATATTTTGAGCACTAATTATGGTAAGCTGAGCAGCTAAAAAGCAGAACAGAATTGAAATTTTTATTATTGCTTTCATAATAGATGTGTTTAATAATTGCACTAACAATTCTTTATAGTAAAATGATTAACGTTTTTATTAAGTCACTAAGAATTTTTTACTAATTCTTTGTTTCATGTATTCTATTCTTTATCTTGTCTTCATTTTCAGCCGGAATATTATCAATAATTAGGTATGTTTTTTTAAGGTCTGTTGAGTTTATTATAGAAATATTTTGGCTTTCAGATCACTCTTCTATCACAACCATAAAAATCCTGAATCCAAGATCATTATCAGGTTTAGAATAAAATGCCCTTGATTCATTTTGTACATCACCACCTGGACTTCTCCAACCACCTCCTCGTGAAATTCCTTTTTCATTGACCATTTCCGCCACATTTCCAGCAATATTATACAATCCAATATTATTATTATAAAAGGATGTTACCGGGACAGTGGTTCTTAAAAGTGTCCCTGAAATAATAGTATCAGCTTTATTGGGGCTATTATAAAACTCTACAACAAATTTATTAGTCAATGAATCATATATGATATTCTCATCACCGATATTTTGGAAATTACACAAAAACCTTCCTTTTGAATTTCTTAAATACGGCCCCCCCCAGGGATAAACAGTGTTTAGTCTTCCACCACGTGCTGCCAATTCCCATTCACTTTCAGTTGGCAGCCTAAATATCACCTTTTTAAACTTTCGTTTTGGACTGATATTGTATTTATCAGTCAGCCAATTGCAAAATAATTTTGCTGCTTCGTGTGAAACACCTACAACAGGGTAATCATTATAATTAGGATGTCTGTGATAATATATAACCATTGGTTCATTTGGTGATGTCCATACATTTGAATCAATTAAAGCAATTTTAAAAAATTCGGATTGATTAGATTTTAAAAGATCATACTCAAACATTCTGTAAAGCTTATTGGACAATTCATATTTGCTGGCATACAAACTGTCATATACCTTTGCAAGCGATTCGTCAATTTCTTTTACAGTAGCCTTAGGCTTCTTCACCTTAAGTTTTTGTGTCTTATTTTGAGCACTAATTATGGTAAGCTGAGCAGCTAAAAAGCAGAACAGAATTGAAAATTTTATTATTGCTTTCATAATAGATGTGTTTAATAATTAATTACTCATGGTATTCAGCATTTTCAATTACAAGAAATAACGTAGTTAAGGTCAGATTAGTATATTTTTATTATTCTTCGTTTTAATATTATCTGTTGTTAATTTTATAAAGTCTGGTTTTTTGGATTTTCTTCACAGCTAACGTTTGAGCTTTTTGCGGTGACAATAACTCTTCTTTTCCCCATCCCGAAAGTTCGTATTGATACCCGTTATTCTTTATTTGTCTTAAATATTATTCTTAAATCAAAACTTGACATGATAAAATCTAATAGAAGAATCCAAAATATTAATAGTGGAAATAGTCTATACTCTCCTCTTATCCAATGCTGTACAGTAAGTATATAGGTAGTTGTGGCTGAAAAAATGTATAGAAATTTTAAAATATCTAATCGCTTTTTATATTTCTTCAACAAGAATCGTATGGTGTAAGTTGCACATATTCCTAGTTGAGAGATTAAAAGTAAAATACCTGCACCGACCCAATGTTGGATTTTGAATAAAGCTCCTAAAATTGTTAATCCAATGAAAAATTTTATGATTTTCCAAAAAACTGTAGTTTGGAGCATACTATTTCGAAAGAGTAGATATATTCCTGATAATTGTCCAACAACAGCACCTATGTTAAGTAATACATAGCCAATCTCTTTTGTTTGATAAAAAAGATTAAGGATTATGCCTATGAGTATAACAAACAATGATGAGCTTATGATTCTTAATAGATTCTTATTTGTCATTTTATTTGTAAACATAAAATTCTATAAAATCAATTTCAACTTTATGATTATAGGATGGATTATTAATAAAAAATCCATCCATCCATACCTGAAGATTTGAACGTCCACTGTATAAATATTTATCTTTCTCTAAATACACATATTTATTATTAAACTCAACCCCATCAACAAAAAATTTTATAAGCCCATTATCATATTCCGCTATATACTCTTTCCCATAGGGCAGAATAACATTTTGACCAATAATATAATTCGGGATTACAATTTGATAATACCCATAGTCTATTGTAAACTTGATGCCATTACTACCGTAAGGAGGCCAATTGAAATGATAATGGATATCACCATCGCGCAATTTTATCCTAATTCCAAATTTCGTTATTGTTGAATCTCTTAATAATGAATCCACTATTTGAGCATTCGCCATAGAAATCAACATCGCTGGTTTTGTACTTAAAACGCTAGCGATCATTGCTCCATTAGAAATAGAAATATTATTATCAATAGAATCTGGTGGATTAGTTATTTCCCAATTTTTTGAGTCATCAAAGTCATCAAAGAATAAAATAATTTTTTCAGGAGTATTTGGGCTATAATTAGCTTTTTCACATGATATTATAAATAAGCCCAATGCCAGTATTGCGAGTAGTCTGATCATTATAAATATTTACATTTACAAACAAAAATAGTGTTTTAACATTTTATTGCTGCCAATGGATCAGCATTATGTGGCATTATTGATTTCCAAGAAAAGATATTTTTGGAAAATATTTAGCATCTTTTTCATTTGCGATTCTCACTGTATTTATAATTATCATAGTAATGTTAAACAAATACATTATTCCAATAAATAAGATTATTCTTTTCAAATTAGTCACTAATATTTCTGGAGAGAATGTATTTAATGGGTTTGCGTTGTTTGCTAGGTTAAGAACAATTATGAAATATCCAAGAAAAAATAGAATTGTCCATGTAATTTGAAAATTCATTATTTGTTTTCCAAGCAACTTAACATGGCTTATTGTATCTTTTTTTGAAATCCACATAATAAGCGGAACCAATATTCCAAGTAATGGAAAGAATATGAATGTTAATGACGCAAGATTAAGGTTCGTGAGGTATCCAATATCTACTTTTATTGTCCAATCAGTTAGTGTTTCTGGAGTCACATTAAATACATTTGATAATCTTTTCAAAGAATCACCCCTTGGTTCATTTTCTCCTCCTTCGATTCTTTGTATAGTTCGCAAACTTAAACCAGATAAATCAGATAATTCTTCTTGAGAATATCCATTTCTCATTCTTAGTTCTTTCACACGTTTCGCTAAAACGTTATTCTTCATGTTAAAATTTTTAGTTCAGAACAATATTAAGTTTAATCATTTTTCTAGTTTGCGTCAAGAGTATGTCATTTTTACGTCATTGGTGCAGTGAGCTAATTTTAAGGCCAAATAACCGCATTGGCAATAATACTTATTTTTTCAATCCCTAATATCCTAAAACCTTTGTCAGCCGAAGTTTCAACGTAGGCAGTCTTTGTCAGCCGAAGTTTCAACGCAGGCAGTCTTTGTCAGCCGAATTTATAACGAAGGTTGACTTTATTGACTTAGCTTAATGGGGATGTTACCTACTGTTCTTATTTGGCTTTCATTTTATTTCCTCGTTTTTCGTGAGTCACTTCAGCGAGTCCGAGTGCTTCCATGAGAGGTGGGATATACATGCCAAATCGACCTTTGAATCCTTTTTTTAAACCATACCACCCTCCGATTGGGTTCTTTGGCGAGCGACCCCAATGCTCTACAGTTCCTTCTTTGGTTTCTACCTTTTCATCTTTGCTCCCAAGTTCCATCCAGTCATTGTGCTCAATGAGCATTGTATGTAAGTCTTTCAGACAATGGCTGTCGTAATGAAGTACGGTTGATTTAACAGTGCACACCAAAATTTCCTTTCCGTCTTTTTCATCAACATGCATAGTGTATTCTGAAGACAATGGTGGAGTCTTGAGAACCATTGGATTCTCTTTGGTTCCAATTTTTTCTTTATAATTCATACCATTTGTATTTGTTTGTTTATTCAATTATTTATTCGTACAACAGCTAACTCCCTTCTATCAAAGATCCAATAGCACATTGTTTATGAAATAAGTTGGCTTTGTGCTAATATAATCTCTATTCAAATATAGCTAAATTAGATATTTGCTTTCTGATGGAAAGTGTTGATGAATATTATTGGGTAGAAGTACCAAATGCAATGTTCTGATAATGCTTTAAACAAGGGCTGTTTCAAAAGTCATAAACATTTTGCTATTACTATTTGAATTGAAATCGATCCTAAAACTGAAAATATATAAAGGGCTGTACATCAGCTGATTTGGCTTGGTAACAAACAAATACAACTAAAATTACAATGGCAAGCTTAACCCAAACGGGTGTTGCCTTAAACCAATTGATGTATTTGCTTTTGAAAGTAGTTGGTAGCCAATGAATAAGGTAAGCAGTTCTCATTAAGGCAAATACTTGCCAATAGCTCACAAAAATTGTTGGTATTAATGCCCAGGAGAAACTCCTGAAAAT
>JABINZ010000133.1 GCA_018698135.1 Bacteroidota bacterium | reverse complement strand
TGGCAAAATTCTTACCAATATCATAAGTAGTCAGGCCATACATGAAAAATTTGGTGGAGTTGTTCCTGAACTTGCTTCTCGAGCACACCAACGCAATATTGTATCTGTTGTCAATCAGGCTTTTAAAGAATCAGGTCTTACTCAAAAAAATTTAGATGCTGTTGCCTTCACTAATGGCCCTGGACTAATTGGTTCATTGCTGGTGGCCAGCTCTTTTGCAAAAGGCTTGTCCAGCTCACTTGGCATTCCCTTAATAGGAGTTAATCATCTACAGGCTCATGTATTGGCCAATTTTATTGATGATCCTAAACCTAATTTCCCATTTTTATGTTTGTTGGTTTCAGGCGGACATACGCAAATCTTAAAAGTAACCGACCAAATTACGTATGAGATTATTGGACAAACGCTTGACGATGCAGCTGGCGAAGCTTTTGATAAAGCAGCCAAAGTGATCGATTTGCCCTATCCTGGAGGACCCAATGTTGATAAATATGCCAAGCATGGGAATATAGATGCTTTTGAATTTCCCACCCCAAAAATTCAAGGATTAAACTTTAGTTTTAGCGGATTAAAAACATCCTTCCTATATAAAATCAGGGATGGGCTTAAGGACAACCCAAACTTTATTAAAGAAAACACCAATGACCTCTGTGCTTCATATCAGCATAGAATTGTCAGCTATCTGACAGGTAAACTGGTTAAAGCATCCAAACAGACAGGGATCAAAGAAATTGCACTGGCAGGTGGAGTTGCTGCTAACTCAGCATTACGCGAACGTATAAATGAGCTTTCTATAAAACA
This sequence comes from Bacteroidota bacterium, assembly GCA_018698135.1. Taxonomy (NCBI): domain Bacteria; kingdom Pseudomonadati; phylum Bacteroidota; species Bacteroidota bacterium. Next base: position 1,407 of record JABINZ010000133.1, on the reverse strand, counting down.
TCGTTGGAATACATACATCCCTCAAAGACAGTATTGCACCGATAATGCTGCAATGATTGCTATTACAGCCTATTATAAATATTTAGCAAAGGATTTTAGTACTAAAGAGATTAAGACATTTGCACGATAAATTCCAATTCTATTTTTTAATTTTTAAATCAATATTAATAAATCCAGAAGAATCATAACTGCTGATATTATTCACCTTAATTATTCCATAAACATTACCTTCAGTTTTAAATAGTGAATATGTCCCGATACCGCTTGAAGGATTATAGGCTAAATTATTCGCAATATTCAATATTGGGTATGAAGATGTAGCAAATAATTGCGCAATTTTAACACCTGTCAAATACCTCCATTCGACATCACTAAGTGGTTCTAAATGACGAAATTTTGTTTTTCGTCTTGTTGTCCATTCAGTTACCTTCAATTCAGAAATTTGGTTTACAACATTGCCAAAAACATCATCATTTTCTGGACTAACAATTGAAGCCTTATAAGAAGAATGATAACAATATATTAAATCAATTTCATTTTGACCTGTTGACTGTGCTTTATCTGTGTTAAAAACTTTGTTAAGATTACATGAATAGAAACTACCAAAACTATCATTGAACTGAGCACCAATATTTATGCTATCATATTCTATTATTCCAGAAAGATCCTTAACTGTTAATACAAACTCTCGAGTCGTTATCATAGAATCAACATCATATACAGAAACCTTAATAGTTATTAAATCTCCTTCTACAAACTCAATTGGAACCATATATATTAACTCCCTTTTCATTAATTTAGTTTCACTTGAGTCTGGATACCATATTGTATCAACATTCCCTTTTGCACTCGTACAAATAGCATTAAACCTAATTTCTTTAATATCTGCATTCGAATTATAATTTGAATAAGTCTCTATAACAAAAGGAATGTTTTCTCCTTTTCCAACATCAAATGAATTCGATTGAGGTTGCTTGATATTTAACCAAGGAGAATAATATTCAGGTATACTATCATTTTCCTCAGGAGGGTAATCTAAATAAAACTTAAAGCAACTCGAGAAACCAATTGAACTTCCAATAAGAATAGTAAGTAATGCAATTTGTGAAATAAATAAGAAGAAGGTTGTTTTATTCGCTTTCATGAACACTTCAATATCAAATTTTGTTTGAATTAAACCAATAGATTACAATTAAAGATACAACATATAATTAAAGTAGTAGCTCTTAGAAAGAAAAGCAGCCTATTATATTTAAGTAATTCTGAGGAGATAGAATTCCGAAATTCAATATTAATTCAAAGAAGGATTTACCGGAAAATCAGCCCAGACAGAAAAGGTCTTATCTGCTTTTTTGATGTAATATTTCCAGTAGTCTTCTGATTGATCGAGCATGACATTTTTAACAC
>JABINZ010000132.1 GCA_018698135.1 Bacteroidota bacterium | reverse complement strand
GACATAATATCGTCAAAAGCTGTAAAAATATCGTTGAGCTCGTTAATAAGCTCTTTAGGCTCTAATTGAGAAGACATGTTTGTAAACCCAACAACATCTGAGAAATAAACAGTCACATCATCAAAGCTTTCAGGTTCACTTTTACCATTTTTCTTTAAGTCGTTAACAACTTTTATCGGTAAAGTATTTAACAGTAATTCTTCTGATTTTGCCTTTTCGGCTGCAATAATTCTATTATCTTTTTTCTTTTGTTGTAAGCTTTTCAAGATCACCCCTACCAAGCCCATAATCATAATCAAACCCATAATAAAAAATGCAATAACCAATCGCTGTCTTTTATTTTCGGCTTCTTTCTTCTCAATCTCCGATTCCTGAATTTTTATCTGTGCTTCTTTTTTTTCAGTTTCATAAATAGTTTGCAATCTGGAAATAATCTCAATTTTATCCTCATTTAAAATGGAATCCTGGAATTTTGAATAAGATTCAAAATATTTCAAAGCAGCTTGATAATCTCCCATTTCTTTGCTAATAAGGGATAAATCCTGGTAATTATTTTTAGAATTATCAAGTAAGCCCAATTCCAAACTCAACTCAAGACTTTCGTTATAATAGCTAATAGCTAATGGATATTTTTTTTGATTTAAGTAGGTTTGAGCAAGAGCTGTTAAATTATGTGATATTTCTCTTTTATTACCTTTCCTCCTGTTAATTTCAAGCGATTTTTCATAATGAGCAATTGCTTCATCATATTTTTTCCATTTGGCATAAACAATTCCTATAACATGCAGTGATATGGCGATACCATTCTCATCTTCCATATCCGTTCGAATATTTAGCGCTTTGTTGTAATATTTAACAGCTTCTTCATAATTATTGTTCAATGAAAAAGCGTTTCCAATGTTGCTTAAAGAATTAGACACTCCAGCTAAGTATCCTATACTTTCATGGATTTCTTTTGCTTTTTTATAATATTCAATGGCTTTGTCATAGTTTTCAAAATTCTCATAAATCAAACCATAGGTATTTAGTGTGACCGCAATGCCATGTTGGTAATCAATTTGTTCAAATAGTTTCAAAGCTTTCTGAATATACTCAAGTGCTTTATCTGTGTTTTTTTGATTTAAATAGATATTTCCAATATTTGAGCACACATTTCCTGTTCCTAAAATATCACCTAATTCTTCTTTAATAATTAATGCCTCTTCATAATAATCAATTGCCTTAACATATTGTCCTCTGTTATAATATATTAGCCCAATATTATTAAGCGATTTGGCAATTCCTAATTTGTCTCCTGTATTTCTTCGAATATTCAAGGCTTGAAAGTGATAATCAAGAGCCTTATCGTAGTCTTGTTCTTTATCATGTGACAATCCTAGTAAATTTAAGGCATTTGCTTCTTCTTTTTTATTTTTAGCTTTCTTAGCTACCTCAATAGCTTTTTTTGCATGTGTACGTGCTTCTTGCTCATTATTCGTATGAGAAAAGACAATAGCCAAAATATTGAGTGCTTTTGCTTCTCCAACTAAGTCCTTATGATCCTGAGCCAATTTGATAGCTTCCTTTGACTCAAGAATACATTCTTCAAAATCATTGTTAAAAAAATACTCCCAGGAAAGTTCGATCATGCACGATATCTTAGCTTTTCCGTGCAAATCCTTTGAAAGGGAACTAAGACTGTCAATTTTAGATTGTGCTTGAAGGGAAAAATTAAGGAATATTAGTAAACTTAAACTCAATAAAAGCTTAGATATAAACTTCATGTTGATTACAGATTAAAACAGTAAATAAGGAATAATCCTTCAAAAATAAAGATTTAATTCAGACTATCTGTTTGAATCTTAACAGAAATAATGGTAAAGTTGAAATAATTAATCTTTGATAAGATTAAGTTCTAAATAATGCTTGTGACCGGGCTTCACAATAACAATACTATTGGCATATAAATAAGTTTGATTGTTATCTATATAATAATAACTATCATAATAATAGGTTCCTGGAGCTGTTGCGCCAAAATTCGCTACGCCATTAATACTAGTACGTAATTCATTAATATAGATGCCTAAATCTAGATTCTTTTGAGAGCTTGCAAGTGCTACTGCAGCATTCGAAACTGTTTCGCCTTCATAATATATAGTTACTTGTAATCGACCTAATTCGTTTGGATCTGTCGTTTCGCATGATGAAAAACTAATGATAGTAATAATCAGGCTGAGAAATATAGTTATACGTAGCATTATGGTCTTAATTGGTTTTTTTAGATTGTTTTGAAAACGCCAAAAATATTTAAAAAAAATGATTCACAAAGAAAAATTAATAAACATTATTAAACGCTGATAATCAGCAATTTAATAAAAGAAGCAAATCTAATAATATGATTGGCATCCACTATTAAAGTAGAAATCAATTTTTTATTGTGTAGATAAACGAAAAATTATCAACAATCTCAAAAAAAGTAAACTGGGGGTTTACTTATCTCTTTGAAATGTGCTTACTTATTAATGCAAATAATAAGTCATTTTTGATCGGTTTAGGAATATAATCATCGCAACCTGCTTGTATAGATTTCAATTTATCATGCTCACGAGCATATGCGGTTATAGCAATGATGGGAATGTTTTTGGTGATTTGCTTTATCCTTTCGGTGGCATTGTAACCATCTAAAATGGGCAACTTAATATCCATGAGGACCAAGTCAATTCTTTTTGCTCTACAAATATCTACAGCTTGTTTGCCATCTTTTGCCCAAATTATTTTTGCATTATTTTTAACTAATAGTGTTTTCAGTAAATTAAAATTTGATTCAACATCTTCAACCACTAAAATAGTTTTCCCAGTTAAATCTAAGTTTTCGATTACTTTATCGCCAATTTCAATAAATTGCTCTTTTGGTTCAACAGGTTTATAAGGTAATGTAAAATAGAATGTTGAGCCTTTTCCAACCTCTGATTCAACCCAAATCTCCCCTCCCATTAAATCAACTAATTTTTTAGTGATAGTCAGGCCTAATCCTGTTCCACCATATTTCTTAGACACGGTATCATCTGCCTGTTTAAAACGATCAAATATTAATTCTCTTTTTTCTTCAGAAATACCAATACCCGTATCTTTAACATAAAACTGCAAAAACAAATCTTCTCCAGTTAATGTATCGTTAGTCTTAAGTGCATAGCCAACCTCTATATAACCATTCATGGTAAATTTCTGCGAATTCCCTATCAGATTGGTTAAAATTTGTCGAAAGCGCGTAGGATCGGTTAATATTGCAAATGATTCTTCCTTGCTGGCAGTATTTATTTTTAGTTCAACTGTTTCTTTTCCTATTCGTTTTAAATTATCTTTTGAGGCAATAATTACTTCATTAATAATTTTGTTGACATGACAATCGGCTGCTGCATCAACATTAAATTCGCCTGCTTCCATTTTTGCAATATCAATGATATCATCAATTAATCGCAACAATATATCTCCATTACTTGTAACCAGTTGAATAAATTCAGCCTTTTCTTCTGCCGTAAAATCTGGGTCTGATAATAAATCCGCAAAACCAATAATGGCATTCATTGGCGTTCGTATTTCATGTGACATGCTGGCCAGAAAAGCAGTTTTCATTCTATCCGACTCTTCCGCTTGTTCTTTGGCTACTTTAAGTTGTTTTTGGTATATATTTCGTTCTGAAATGTCTTTTGAAAGCTTCAAAATATTATAACCAAGATTGGATATCTCTTTACTCAAATGCCATAATAAGTTAACTGTTTTTTCAATTCGAGCAGGACTTAATATTTGTGTTTTTGCGATAGCTCTTTTAAACTCCTCATGATCCACTCCTATTTGAGTTGCAAAGTTTTTCACTTTATCTTCATCTTCAATAACATTACTGATGGTGCCAATCAACCAATTGCCAAGTTGCCGACCTCCCACAATAATTGGAGCACTATGATCTGAAAAGCTACAAGCAACACACTTATTCTTTTTATTACTTCCTTTTATGGCCAGTAACTCGTTATCTGAGAAAATACACAATTTTTTCCCTTTCTCTTGTTTCCGAATTATTTTGCAGACTTCTGTAAAATTACTTCCGCGTGTTAATTGTTTCCCTTCATTATTAACAATTACTGATGAAACCTGATTTGCAAAAGCAAAATCATCTTGTAATTGCTGTAATGAATCTAAATCAACAATATCAGTTAACTCAAAAGAGTCGAAATCAACTTCTTTGTCCGGATTGTTTTCAATGCGCAGTTTTAACTTCTTCTCACTTTCCTGAATAATCTTTGCCCGAGTTTGCTCAAACATGAGTTTAAGCCTTTCTTCATGTTCTCTGGATGTTTCTGCCTCAAAGGATTTATCTGTTATATCTGAGAAAATAATGATAATTCCATCGTTTGTTCCATCCTCTGATTTAATTAATGAAGCGCGCAAATAGAGCAAGAAATGTTCATTCTTCGCTGACTGTAATTCAAAATGATCATAGGACTCATCCTGAATTTTTGTCATTAACATTTTATTAATGATATCTTCTTCTCTGCGGGTATAGATATTAACTAATTTAAAAATTGATGTAATCGGTTTTCCAACCGCATTTGATTGCGTGTAGCCGCAGAGATTACTTGCGTAGGCATTTATACTGGTAATAGTTCCTGAATAATCAGTTGTAATAATACCTTCAGGAATATTCTGAAGTGTTAATGTGAGATTTGAATTGGCCTCCTTAAGTTCTTTTTCATTTACCTTATAGGTACTTACATCTTTTATTTGATGAAGCAACTTCTCTATATCGTTGTTCTCATTAAATAGAGGTATGGTAATAATTTCTAAATGAGACTTTGTGAATTCGGAAAATATTGTGGACGAAATTGCTTTTTGCGTTTTTACAACTTCCTTGTGCTGGCATATAAAGCACTGCTTGTCATGATCTTGAAATAATTCTGTACAGTTCCTTCCAAATACTTCTCCCTGATTCTTCTTTAATATCTCAGCTCCTTTCCTGTTAATCTTCTCAACGCTAAAGTTTAAGTCAGTCAGTATAAATATTTCATCTAAAAAATCAAACATCTGGCTCCACTTAACTTCGGCATCTGATTCCAAAGGAGTATGAAGTTCGATTATTTTACCTTCTAATATCTTGATTCTTTTCTCAAGATCCTGATATGTAGGTGTATTATCCAATTCTACCTATTTAATAATGTATTAATTATATATTATATATTTCGAGTATATAAGAAAGGTTCCTTATTTAATATACAATATTACAACTTTCAGGGAGCGATTGCAAGAATTATGCATTTCCAATAGCTAAGAACCATTAAAATGAAAAAATAAATTTTATCATATTTAGGGGAAATCAATAAAAAAAATTGGTTATTTAATTAACATTAATAACAACAGCATTTCTTCTCTCGGTATATATTCATTACTGAATACAAAAGCGCATCTATAATATCTGGTTTCAATTAGTTTTGATCGCAAGAATGTTGTTCACACTATCAACAAATTGAATTGATAAACAGAATAAACAATTCAAAATGTCATAAACTAGATGCTGGAATGAAAATTGAACTAAATCACAAATAAAAAAAATTAGCCTTTATGACAATTTTATAACTTTGGCGAAAAATAAAAAAGCTCACAACATGCGATTTAAGCTATATTCAATGATTCTAATAGTTACTGTTCTTTTTATATTAAGCAGTATGACACTCTATTCTCAATCTTACGAAATCAAGGTAAAATTTAAAACATATAAAAATAATCCAGTTTATCTCGGATTTCATTACGGAAACAATAAATATATCCGAGATACAGCTGAAGTAAACAATAAAGGTATAGTTGTGTTTTCAGGAGAAGAAGCACTCCCAGGAGGAATATACCTGATTATTGTTCCTAACAAAAACTACTTCGAACTGATATTAAACGAAAATAAAATATATGTAGAGACTGACACTGGAGATTTTGTCAAAAACATGCGTGTCATCGAATCAAAGGAAAACGAAGTATTCTATGAATACCTTCATTTTATGCAAGATATCCACTTTGAGAGAACAAGCATCCAGCAAGAATATAATGACCTTGAGGCTTCAGATTCGCTTGGAAAACAAAAAATTAAAGATGAATTAATTCGTATAGATGAAAAAGTTTTTCAGCGTAGAAAACAAATAATTAATGAAAATCCTAACCTCTTCTTCTCAACTGTTGTACAAGCAATGCAAGAACCGCTTCCCCGTGACAAAATGACTAGCGAAACTGATTCTGTTTATCGCAATTACCTATATGGATTCTATCAGGAGCACTTTTTTGACAATATTGATTTAAGTAATCAAAACATAATTAGGACCCCAATTTATGAAGCAAAAATTGATCGTTTTGTTGAGAAACTAACCATCAGGCATCCCGATTCAATCAAATTTGCCGCTCAGCGAATTATTGATAAATCCATGGCAAATGAAGAAGTATTTAAATATACCCTAATAAAACTGTTTAATAAATATGCCAGATCACAATATATGGGCATGGATGCTGTAGTTGTACATTTGGCGGAAAGATATTACTTAAGCGGTAAGGCAAGCTGGGCAGACTCAACACAAATTGCCAAAATATATGAAAGAGTAGTTAATTTGAGCTCCAATTTAATTGGAATGAAGGCTCCTGAATTAATTATGCAGGATACTTCTAAGCAATACCGATCGTTGCATTCGTTGAAATCAAAATACACTGTTCTTCTTTTTTGGGATGTAAGTTGTAGCCATTGTAAGCAAATAATGCCAGAATTAAAGGAATTCATTAATCGAACTCCCTCCGATTCAGTACAAGTTTTTGCTGTTTATCTTGGGAAGGATATTAAAGAATGGAAGAAGTTTTTAATTGAAAGCAAACTACCCTTTATTCATGTTTCCGATCCACAGCAATTCAGTAATTTCAGAACATTGTATGATGTATACAGCACTCCAGTAATTTACCTAATTGATGAAGATAAAACTATTCAAGCCAAACGCATAGCAGTTGATAAGATAGAACCAATTATTAATACACTTGAGAAGAGATTCGATTTGGTTAAAACACCAATTGATGAAATTGAGAAAGTTCAGGAATAATTAGACTGTCTTTTTATTTTTCAGGATACAATATTTCATATTCATTATTATCATAAAGTATTGTGACCATTTTTATTGAAACTCGATTCTTTGATGATTTTTTACCTAAAACATCCATTTTTTCCATATTAGTTTCTGAGGCATCTTTTTTAGACTCTAAATTTTCATTCTCAATAAGTTGAGAGCGATCTTTTTCAATTTCTAATGGCTGAGATTTCGATATTTCCTTGCTTGCAGGCTGTTTATAGGAAAATAAATCATTTGTAGGCTCTTTATTCGTCTCTAAATCCTCTTCAGGATGTACTGAATGATCATCATTTCTATACATCTGTCCCTCACCAGATAATAACCAATCTGGATTAATTTGTGGGTAGTGGGTCAAAATGCCCTGAATAATTTCTAAGCTAGGATTATTTCTTCCAGTAAGAATGTGAGACAATCGAGATCTGTTAATACCTATCTGATCGGCTAGCTTACTTGGGTTCAAATTATTGCTTTCCAGCAATTCCTTGATTCGATTTGTTAACTTTTCCATTATTCCGAAGTGTTTAGAATTGTAATTTTACAATATTACATTACATGATCAAATATAATCAACTTTTGTTAAATTGCAAAACAAATGTAATATTATAATAATAAAATAACTTAAGCAAATTGCATCGATT
>JABINZ010000131.1 GCA_018698135.1 Bacteroidota bacterium | reverse complement strand
TTTTTCATCAACTAATTCTTTTATTCTATCCAGTGCTTCTAACTGTTTATCTGCCAATAGGAATTTTGAAATATCAGCACCCAATATTTCCTGAGCCGAATTTGCTCCCAGCATTTTAGCTCCTGAATAGTTGGCAAAAACAATTTTATTATTTTTATGGATAAGCACTCCATTCGGCAATTTCTCAACCAGGTTTTTGTAATTTCCTTCACTTTGTTTTAGTGCATTTTCTATCTCTCTTAAATCCGTAATATTTTTACCAAATTCAACTGTGCCAATAATTTCATTATTTTCATTTTTAACCGGATAATACCTGAATTCATATAAATATTTTTCATCAATCAGTGTTTCTTTGATTTGAAGCTCGCCTGTTTCAAATGCTTTCAATGCCTCACATCCTTCACATGGTTTATCTTGCTGACAAAATGCCTGATAACATTTTTGATTTAGTAATTTATCATGAGTTTGCTTTAATCCAATGCCTGATTTTGAATTAAGCATCAAAATATTTAAGTCTTTATCATAAAAAGTAATGGAGTCGGTTGTTGCTTCCATAATCAGAAATTTCAAACGTTCTGACTCAATTAAGGCCAATTCTGTGGCTTTTTTTTCAGTAATGTCTCTTGAAAAAAGATGAAATCCAAGGACTTCATCTTGGTCAGTAATTAATGTCGCATTTTGGCTATACCAAATAACTTTGCCGTCTTTGTTTTTAAATGGATATTCGAAATTACTGACCAGCGTTTTCGCTAGAATTTGCCTCATATAAAATCGCTTTGCTTTTTGTTGATATTCAGGTGAAATTAAGTCCTGATAGGACATTTTCATTAATTCCTTTTGTGAATAACCGGTTTTCAATACAGCAGTGTCATTGGCATAAACAAAGTTTCCATTAGCATCTGTTGTAAAAATAATATCCGAAGCATTTTCTGCTAAATGTTTATACTTTTCCTCACTTTGTTTCAAGCGTTTTTCAAACGTCTTTATTTCTGTGATATTAGTGGCAATGTGTATGATTTTTTCAACATTCCCAACTTCATCCAAAATAGGAGTACAGTTCACCAAATAAGTTCCATCAAAAGCCTCCATTTCCATCTCAACAGTTCTATTGTCTGCTTTTTCAAGTATTTTTTTTAGTGGGCAACCATCTGCCGGACAATCGTTTCCTTTTTTATGAAAAACTTCATAACAATGTTTTCCATAAATTTTGTCAGCAGTTAAACCTGAAAGCTCCAGAGTGGCTCTATTGGCTTCTAATATTTTAAATTGTGTATCTAGTATAACTGTGGGAGCTGAAATAGCCATGAAAATATTTTCCCAGTCTCGTTGCAATCCTTTATGCTCAGTTACATCCCTTGTAATACTTAAAATATGATCTTCACCAAATAAGTCTATGATGGACGCTGACATTAAACCAATCTTAGTATCTCCTGATTTATTGACAAAACGAGCTTCCATATTTTCAACTATTCCGTTTTTTTTAAGCCCAGCTAACAGTTTTTTTCTGTCGTTTACATCTGCCCATATATTGAGTTCTTGGGATGTCCTGCCTTCCACATCTCGTTTGTGGTAGCCAAGAATATTGGTAAAACCTGCATTTATTTCCACATACATGCCATCAACTAAACGATTAATACATACAGAATCAGGACTGGTATGAAAGGCATTTCTAAATTTTTCCTCACTATTCTTTAGCGACATACCTGCTTTGATGTTATCCGTTAAATCGCGTGAGAAAAACAATACTTTATTCTTGTCAATTACCTTGGCTATAGATTCTATGGTTATCCAATGACCATTTTTATGTTTTACACGGTAAACTATTTTTTCAACAGTATCAATTTCTTTACCTGTAAAAACTTTGGTTAGTTTTTTCTTCAAATAACTCTTAAGTAATACGAATAATTTTGACTTGTCGGCAGGATGCACAAAATCAAAACCAGATTTCCCCAACATTTCCTCTTCGCTATAGCCAAGACTGCGCTTATGGGAGGGGCTTACATAAATGTACTTCGAATTCTTATCGAATGATGTAATTGCAATCAAATCATCTGAAAAGTCGGCAATTATTCGATAGAGTTCATCACCATCAGAGGCCTTTTGATCAGCTTGCTTTTGATTCGTTTGCACTTGAACCTTCAAACTTTCTATTTCGGCTATCAATTGCTCTTTTGATTTATCTGAATAATTATCCATACTATCCGTTTGTTTTATTTTTTGCTTCCAAATCAATAATTTTATCCTTCAATTCCTTAATTCGGAATTCCCTACCAACAAATAACTCATTATATTTAGCTAATTCCTCATTTTTTTGGCTTAATGAATTATTTTTCTCATTTAATTCCAACGTTCTTTCACTCACTAAATTTTCTAAATTATTTTTATGATTAATCAGCTCAGCTTCCGCACTGTTCTTCTTTTTTTCAACTGCTATAAAATTCCGTCTACCTACAATAAGGCTTGTTAATGCGACTACCCAAACAATAATATGTATAATAACAACTTTTATAATTTGAGGTTGTGATACTTCGAGGATCGGATTCATTGGGATAGATATTCGTATTCCCCCCCTGATATCACCAATTTGATATCCCTGCTTTTCATGGCATTTTAAACAAGATTTTTCCGTAATTAAAGGCTGCATATAAAATAAATAGTTTTCTTTTTTTACTATTTCAACCGAACTCATTTCTTCAACTCCCTTTTCAAATTCAATGAGCGCCATTGTTTCCCATTCGTTTGCCTTGTTTTTAGGCCTGATTGGATTTAAGCTGGTGATATGGGCATATACTCCAAATCGCTCAGCACCAAGTTCGTGAACCTGTCTGGTCATATAAGCAGGATTGATAAGCGTCAGTTTTTTCCCTGATGAAGTTTCAATATCCCTATCAATAATTTCATCTAAATAAGGATTTGGTTTAGTATTGGTCGATTGGGGAGCATAAACCCCACCATGCTGAGCACTCCAGCTTCTGTAAAGAATATCCCTATCGAAAGTGGCTTTTGCCTGTATAATAGCAAATTCTTTCATTTGCTTTTTTTCTGAAAAAACACTCCATATTAGTGAAATCGCTATCAATATGGAGGTTGAAATAAGTAAAAGGATAAAATATCTATTGATATTACTGATTTGATTGGAATTACTGCTTGTTTGCATATTTCAGTATTTTACTTCCTTTTCAGGATAGTTTTTTCAGTTTAGATTCTAATTCCTTTAGTTGTTCTTTCAGTTCCTTAATTCGGAATTCGCGACCTACAAAAAGGGTGTTGTATTTTTCAAGTTCGTCATTTTTTTCAAGCAGATCAGCATTTTTATTTTCCAAATCTTTTGTCCGCTCATGGACTAATCCTTCCAGAACTGCTTGACGTGTTTTAAGTTCTTCTTCATATTTTTTTCTTTCTGAAATATCAACAATAACTCCTCTAAAGCCAATCAATTTATCAGCAGAAAAAACAGGTCCTGAATAAATTATTGCAGGGAAACTAGAACCATCCTTACGCAAAGCAGTAAATTCAAGTGAACTGCCCTTTTCTTCTTTAACACTTTTTTCAAATTTCTTTTTAGCAAAATTCCTTTCTTTTTCAGTAATCATATCAAATGCACTCAAGCCATTATTCATTTCTTCTAATGTATATCCAAATTTTGAATAGGCTACTTGATTTACCAACGTCAATTTACCTGTCTGGTCACACTCATAAACTACTTCGGGCAGCATTTCAATTACTTCTCTGAATTTTTTTTCGCTTATTTTTAAATTTTGCTCAACTACATCCTTTTCTTTAATGATCTGTTTGAACACTAAAAACATCAATATCAAGGACAATGGCAACAAAATGCCTAAGCTCAAAATGACTGTTATTAAATAGTTTTTTAAATCTGCATTTACTTCTTTACTCAAATCCCTGTAAGACCTATGAATTCCCAACAACCAGTTAAACTCTTTGATGTAAACAAATGCTGCAATTTGAGATTCACCCCTGGAGGAAGTATATCTACCTAAAAAATTTGCTTTCGCCTGAACAACATCCAAAAGTACATTATAATTTTCATGCCCTATGATGGCGTTTGAGCTTGCATTATTACCACTTGATTCAGGATATTTGGTATGCGCTAACAAGCATGATGCGGAATCAACTATACATAAGTACTCATCGGCAGGTTTCACCACATCATTATTCCATAACTCCATAACTTTTTGCCTAGCCATTTCCTGAGATGTAAATCCTGTAATATTTTGGGATATATGCAGTGCTTTCTGATAATAGAAATCTAAGTAAAGTGCCTCTCTGTTTTTTTTCTCCTTATTGTATCCAATATAAACCAAAACAAAAACTACGGCTATTGATATAACCGGAAGTAAAAGCAAGTGTACAATCTTACTTTTTTGGATATAATTAGTATCATTAACTTTTCCTCTGCGTTTGGCAATAAATTTCATGGGATTTATTTTGTTTGGATGATTTTTTCTAATTCCTTCACTTTCTCTCTTAGTTCTTTGATCCTGAATTCGCGCCCTACAAAAAGAGTATTGTATTTTTCAAGCTCGTCATTTTTCTCTTGTAGCTCGTCATATCTTTTTTGTAATTCAGTTGTTCGATCGCTCACTTTTTGTTCCAGATTTTCTTTTAAAAGTTTCAAGGCATTTTCTGCCTTTTTTCTTTGACTGATATTAATGGCAACCCCTATAGTTGCAATAATTTCATTGTCTTTCATCAAAGGATGCAGGGTGAATAATGCAGGGAACTCTTCGCCTTGCTTGTTGATTAATACAGTTTCGCCATCAAAGCCCTTTTTCCCCTTTGTAAGTAATTTTTGCATGAGTGGAAATCGCTTCACATCTTGTTTCCTATGTAAAATGGCGACTTCTTTTCCAATAATTTCTTCTTTCCTATAACCGAATATATTTTCTGCTCCCGGACTAAATTCTGTAATGACTGAGTTCTCTCCCTGTATATCGGTGATAATGAACGCAATATTGTCGGCTGCCTCAAAAATTGATTTTATATGGTGATCTTGCTCTCTTATTTTAGTATTTAACGTATGGCTTTCTTTGGTCATATTATTAACAGCAACTGCTATATCACGAAGTTCTTGAAATAGCAAATCATTTAACTTTATTTCCTCTTCATTAAAAGCAGCTTTATGTAAGAATTCTTTAAAAATAGATATTTGCATGAGCAATCGCTTGTTAATATATCTGAGTATAAAATAGGTAAGCGAAGCAAAAAAGAATAATAAAAGCAACGATTTTAAAAGCTTAAGCTTGCTTTCATTTTCAAAATGGCTATTCAATTGGGCAATTTCCTTGTTGGGTTTTGACACATAAATTCCGACACCAATAATCCATCCCCAGTCTGAATAACCTTTCATATAAGACAATTTGGGTTCAGGAATATCTGAATTTGTTGGTTTAAATTCATAATTCATAAACAAGCCATTTTCTGTATGAAATGCCTCCTTTTCGATATCGAAGAGTCTTTTTCCTGAAGGATCGGTCATATCAGAAACATTAAATGAATCGGTCATAATTTGTCCATCAAATAAAAGTGCCTGACCAGCGTACTCATTAATAAAAATATAACCGCCAAAATCAATCTTTTGTTTTTGAGCCTGTTTAATTAACTCCATTTTGATAGAATCTTCTTCCAAATTGCTGCTATAAGCTCTAAATAAATCAATTTGACTAATATAGTGATTTAACTCACTAACCAAATAGTCTTTCTGCCTTTGCTTGTGGCTCTCTTCGAGTTCAGCTATTCTTGATTTCAACTCATTATATTCCTGCAAAAACCAAATGAGAGCAAATAAGACAATGGTTACAAAAACGATTGTATTAATTAAATAAAAGAGTCCTTTTTTAATGCTAATTGTTTTTCCTTGTTGCATTTTCATTTGTCAATTCCTAACTATTTACTTGCATGTTACTCTTTGATATTGAACCTAAAGTGTGTGGATTATTTAAACGTATATCCTTTATTATGCCACAGATTCACACATATTTCACTGTATCCTGAAAACAAATCGCTGGCAATTTTTACATCATAGCTACAATAGCTGCTATTCAATTATTAATATTATTTAGCAAACAAAATTTGATTACCTCAATTCGTCTAATTGTTGATTTAACTCATCTATTTTTACTCTAAGTTCCTTAATCCTAAACTCTCGACCCACAAATACATCGTTCATGCGCTCAAGTAACTCATTTTTTTCCTCCAACTCAAGTGTTCTTTGCTTAACCTTATCTTCTAGTTTATCTCGATGTTCCTGCAATTCGTCCTGTGTTTTTTTCATTTCTGTTATATCCGTTATTAAACCAATGGTACTTATAACTTGATTATGTTCATTAATAATCGAGGAGCCACTTATTTGTGTCCAAAGTGGGCTTCCATCTTTTTTCTTTAGCCTGATCATATATCTGTCAGCTATACTCACACCTCTTCGTAAATTACTTTCAACAATAAGCCCTTTATCTTCTTCAAAAACAATGGTGTCGTAACCAATTTTACCTATTAATTCTTCTGTCTGGTAATCCAACATCCGGCAAATACTCGCATTAACATATTCAATTCTATCATTTAAGTCGGTTTGCATCAATCCTTCGTTCATATCATCAACCAAAGAACGGTACTTATGTTCACTTTTCTTAAGCTCCTCCTGAGCTATTTTGCTCTCAGTAATATCTCTCCAAACTGTATAAACCTGATTTAATTTAGGAATATTGGTCAACGAAACATCAATAATTCTTTCTTCTCCATTGGCTTTGGTATGCATCCATTCAAACCGGTTAGATCCTTTATCAAAAGCTATTTGAATCATTTCGGCAGCTTTCGTTTTGGAATTCTTACCATCGGGTTGTTTTTCAGGTGATAATTCCCAGGGAAATTTTCCCTCAATTTCATCTTTCGATTGATAGCCCAAAAAATCAACAGTTGCATTGTTGCATTTGATGAATTTATCGTTTTCAATAATCAGGGTTGGATCTGATGAGTTTTCGAACAATACCCGATACGTTTGCTCGCTTTTTAGCAAGGATAATTCTGCATTCTTCTTATCTGTAATGTCCGATACTGAGCCAGTCATTCGTATGGCTTTGCCTTTTTCATTTTGTAAGGTTTCACCTTTTGCATGCAACCATAAATAGCTGTTTTCTTTGTTTTTGCATCTATATTCAACAGCATATGGTGTGTTGGAATCAATACTATTCTTTAGTGCTTTATTGACCCTGTCGACATCATCAGGATGGATACGGTTTTTCCAAAACGAAATAGTAGGCTTAAATTCATTTGGTTCAAATCCAAAAATCTTAAATACCTTATCCGACCACCAATACTCTTCCTGTTGCAAATCTATCCAGTCCCAAATTCCATCGTGAGAACCTTTAACAGCCAATGCAAAACGCTCTTCACTTTCTTTTAATTGTTTCTTCAAACTCAGTTTGTCGATGAATAATGAAACGATTTTGATGAATGATTCGATTAGTTCTTTGTCAGGCTCTGCACTTCTGTTTCGCTGAATAATTGTTACATTGCCGTAAAAGCGCGTGTCTTTTTTAAATGCTATTGTATAAACTGCCTTGAAACCTATAATTTTTTTAATTATTGGCTCTAAATTTCTGGATATATTTCCACCAGTTAAGTCAACTAAACTATCCGATAATCTGGTAAGCTCACCTTCAACAATTTCATCAGCAAATTTAGAATCTACTTTTCCTGTCATTTCCGCAACATCAATTCCTATCAGTGAAGACATTTTCTCTAGTCCATCCATGCCTGAAATAGAACAAATTTTCCACGTACTTATTGATTCATCAAATTCCGTAATAATAACGATTGATTTTGAGTTTAGCAATTCATGAATTTTTTTTGAGCTAAAGTCGAAAATATCCTGAATATTGTCAAACTTTAACAATTGCAAGGTTGAGTCAAAAACTAATTGCAGATTTAATTCCTGCTCATTAATGCCCTTTTCAGCTTCTTTTTTGTGTGTCATTTTGGTCTATCCTTATATTTCTTACTTATCTAATCTCGTTTTTTTTACCTCATATATTCAGCTAATTGATTTTCCAAATCCTTTACTTGGTCTCGTAGCTCCTTAATTCTGAATTCGCGTCCTATAAAAAGATTGTTAAAACTTTCCAGCTCCATATTTTTTGTTTCCAGCTCTTTTGTTCTTTCATTAACCATTTTCTCTAAATTCTCTCGATATTCTTTCAATTCTGCATCGGCCGCTTTTCGCTCACTGATATCCTTTTCAAGTGAAAGAGTCCCGGTAATTACACCAGCTTCTACCAAGGTATTTACACGTGCTTCAATCCAAATTTTTGTTCCATCTTTACGAAGTCCTTCATACTCAAAATTTGTTGAAACCTCTTTACCATTCATTCGAGCAAAATGCCTTTCTAAAATCTGCTCATGCCACTCTGGAGCTGTATAATCCTTTAAGGTCAATAGTTTTAGCTCATTTTCGTTGTAACCAAACATTTTGCAAAAACGATCATTTACATATACTAATTTACCATTAACATCCTCAACAATTAAAGCCTCATGAATATTTTCAACTAATGAGCGGTACTTTTCTTCACTCTTTTTAAGAAGTTCGTTTGTAATATACTTACTGGTTATATCATTATAGATAATGACAATTTTATCCTCATCAATATTAAACAAGACATTATGATGAACTCGCTTTACAATTTCATTTTCATAAATGAATGTCTTATGATGTCTTTTCTTTCCATCATGGTGCACCTCATTAATAATGGCAATTAAACCCGATTTTTCAATTGAGGGGAATAGTTGAAGCAGTTGTTTGTTTAACACCTTTTCTCGTGACAATCCTTCAATTTCTTCAAAAGCCTGATTAACTTCAACAATTATATATTGATTTTGTTCAACATTAAATTCCAAAATAACACAAGCATCATGCATAAAATCAAACAGGCTTTTATACCTCTTTTCACTTGCAAGAATTGACAATTCATGCTGATTTGACGCTGTTATATCACTATGATTCATTTACAAATTATTATATCGTTATTTATTTCCCTTTTGGGCTGCTCTTCCAGCTTTTTGCTACTATCTATTAATTCTTCATTGAAAAGGACACAGTCAAAAGATAAGCAATATTTTCTTGTAGCAAATTCATGTATTCTTATCCTGTTCATTTGGTTCAACTACGGTATTTTTCAATTACGTTCTCAAGTTCTTTCACTTTTTCCTTTAAATCGTTAATTCTAAATTCACGCCCCACAAATAAGCTGTTAAAATGTTCAAGCTCTTTATTTTTTTCTTCTAATTCTTTTGTTCTCAGCTGAACCATTTCTTCCAGATTTTCTTTATGATTTTTCAACTCGTCCATGGCTCTGTTTCTTTCAATTTCAGCTGCCAATCGCTCAGAGAATACATTGAAAACAGCAATGTCAGCAGGGTTCAGTTGCATAACTTTTGACTGTAGTGCCGCCATAATACCAATAGCTTCGCCTGAAGTACCATAAAGAGGTATTCCAAAATATCCGTTTATATTTAAATCCTTTAGCATTTGATCATTAGGAAACTGCTGCTGAATATTTTGAGGATAAAAACAACTTTCTTGGTCAATAACGAACTGGCATGGGGTGTCTTTCAAATCGTATTCAAATAAATCTATATCTTTATTTAATGCAACTCCACCTAAAACCATGATCGATTTATTCTCATTAATGGTTTCTCCTACGAACACATAATCCAGACTTAACGCTTCTGATATATATCTGCTAACTGCATTATATAATTCATTAGCCTGTATTTTTGAAAAAGATTTTGCAGCCGTTTCAAGCACCTTTTCTGCTTTTTTCCTTTCAGAAATATTAGTATGAGTTCCAACAATTCGAATGGCTTTTTTGTTTTCATCAAAAATAGCTTCGGCTCGAGAAAGTACCTCAATCCAATGACCATCTTTATGTTTCATTTGAAATTCCATCACAAAACGATCTCTCTTTTTGGCAATCAATTCCTGCTGCATTTCCCATGATTTTGCTACATCCTCAGGCTTTGTTAAAGTTTCCCATATAGAAAAATCGTTCGGTAATTCATTATTAGCATAGCCAAGCATTCTTTTCCAGCCCGGGGAATAATATATTTCGTTAGTTTGTAGATTCCAATCATATAATCCATCGTTTGAAGCTTGCATGGCCAGGTTGAACCTTTCCTCGCTTTCTTTTAAAGCCTTTTCATCTATTTTATTTTGCGTTATATCTTTAAAAGTGCAATAGGTTTGTTTGAACTTTCCCTCAGGTGTATAAGCAACACAGCCTTCAAATGAAACCGAAATATATGTACCATCTTTCTTCTTCATTTCAAATTGAACATCACTTACTGTTCCCTTTTTTTTGAAAGCAGGAAAACTCTTTTTGAAATGTGAGATATATTCAGGATGCAGAAAATCACCAAACCATTTTCCAATTGTTTCACTCCTTTCGTACCCCAGAGTTTTCAACCAAGTTGGATTAACATCTATTATTATTGCATCATTATTTAAGGATTGAAAAGCAAGCGGTGCATTGTCGTATGTAGCCTTATATTTTTGCTCGCTTTCTCGCAAGTCCTTCTCGGCAACTTTACTATCAGTAATATCAACCCATTGACAAACAACATATTCAGTTTTTCCATTATTGTTTATCAAGGGAAATAATGAAGCAGATAGCCATAGGTCTCTTGCCGTATCAAAACCTTTATCTCCTGCATCTTCGGCTTTCCAAAATATAGTGAATTTAGCAGGGATGTTATTCTCGAAAACATCTTTAATTTTCGGCAACAAGCCTTGTCCTATAAGGTTTTCATCTTTAAGAACATTATACTTTCCAACAATTTGCGCCTCATCAAGATTGAGTGATTTAAACAAAGCATTATTGCCTTTAATAATGGTTCCACCAGCATCAGCTATCCACATCGAAAAGGGACTTTCAGTCATAATTGTATCAAGAAAAATAAGTTGATTGGTTAACTCAATTTCAACTTCTTTACGCAAGCTAATATCCCTTACTGAAGTTATCATCCCGTCAAATTTGCCAGATGAATCTTTCTTGGGAATCACCCAACCATTTTGCCAAGAGTCTTTTCCTGCTGGTGTTTTTACAGTTACTTCATAGCTCTCCGACACTAAGTTTGTCTTAGCTTTCAGATAGCATTTATTAAATTGCTCTGTTGTTTCTAATGGGAAATCTCTTAATACATTGTTGCCAATAATTTTTTCAATAGGAATACCTGCAATCTCTGACATCGCCCTATTGGCATAAAATATCACATCATTTTTATCGGTCACCCAAACACCATCTTGCGTAGCTTCCAAAATCTTTTCATAAAATGCAGAATCTAGTATCATAATAAATAATTTTAAAACACTTAGCTAATACAGCATTAAATAGAAATAAACACGATTAGGAGAAATTATCTCAGAATCAGTTCATTAATAAAAGCTAAATCTAACATCAATCAAATAAAGTTCTTGTAATCTTTATCTGATAATCTTGTCAGAATTATCCTACATGAAGTTTGAATTTAGAAGAGTATTAACCTGAGTTATTAATGCTTTGTGATTTTATTTATATTATTCTGCCCAGTAATAAATCCAACTTTCAATACCCTCTTTTTGCAAGGCATATTGTTTACGAATTGTATTGGGATAGCTGCGCTGAACACTGGCACATATATAATACCATTTCCTTACTTTGTTACGGAAAAGAAAAACATCATAGCCTTTATTATGCCAGCTAACCATGGCATTTTTAGCGTTTTTCTTGCCACGGAAAGATTCCACAACAATGTAAAATTCTTTGGCCAAATTACCCTTATTGGCCTGTATTTGCTGGATGGTCTCCAGTTTTTCAGCCAATAGTTCTTCTTTTCTTTTTTGGCTGGCTTCTGTTTTCTTCGAATCATCACCAGCGCGTTTTAGTTCTTTTTCAATGGAATGCAATTCAACTTGAATTTGATCGAGATACTTACTTACACCAGCTTGATTGCTTAAATCTTTGGTCAATGAATCAATCACATTCCCATTGATATCATATGCCACAATTTTTTTGCTGGCTCTCACTTTTTGTAAGCGTTGTCCAAAAGTATTTGAAAAAACAAATAATGTAAGGATTAGTAGAGCAAAGCTGGTTTTCGATAAATTATACTTTTTCATTATACATTCTATTTTCACTTCAATAATACTATTTTTCAATTGTGTCGGACAATAATTTTATGAACAGCTATGAATAGCCATGAAGCATTTCTATCAAAAATGCTAAAAATTCGTTCAAATAACTAAATTTGAAGGACATCTGAAACAATTCTTTTTATCCTTATGATTGTCAAAACTTTTGGAAGTGCTGTTTTTGGGGTAGATGCCCAAACAATTACCATTGAAGTAGATGTTGGTAGAGGCACCAAATATTATTTGGTTGGCTTGCCTGATAATGCGGTAAAAGAAAGTCAGCAAAGAATTGAAGCTGCCTTAAAAAATACAGGATATCAGTTAACCCGAAAAAAGATCATCATTAATTTGGCTCCGGCTGATATTCGAAAAGAAGGCTCAGCTTATGACTTGCCCATTGCCATCGGAATTATTGCTGCATCCGCTCAAATCAAAACACATAAATTAAACGATTATATATTGATGGGCGAATTATCTCTGGATGGTTTGCTAAAACCCATTAAAGGTGCCTTACCTATTGCCATAAATGCTCGCAAAGCTGGATTTAAAGGCTTGATTCTTCCAAAAGAAAATGAAAGTGAAGCGGCTATTGTTGATAATTTAGATGTTTTGGGAATTGAAAGCATAAGCGATGCTATTGATTTTTTCAATGATGACAAAGAAATCATTCCTAAGAAAATTGATACAAGAGAATTGTTTTATGGTAATATTGATAATTACGAACTTGATTTTTCGGATGTAAAAGGACAGGAAACGATTAAACGAGCATTGGAAATTTCAGCTGCCGGAAATCATAATGCCATCATGATAGGAGCTCCGGGTTCAGGAAAAACAATGTTGGCAAAACGAATTCCTTCTATTTTGCCTCCACTCGATTTATACGAGGCTCTGGAAACAACCAAAATATATTCGGTAGCAGGAAAAATGTCGTCTGAATCGACTTTGATGACAACACGCCCTTATCGTTCTCCACATCATACTGTTAGTGATGTTGCATTGGTTGGAGGCGGAAATGTACCGCAACCTGGTGAAATATCGTTATCGCACAATGGCGTTCTTTTTCTGGATGAGCTTCCAGAGTTTAAACGTACTGTTTTAGAAGTTTTGCGACAACCTATGGAGGAAAGAAAAATTACAATCAGTCGGGCAAAATTCACAGTGGATTACCCTGCTTCTTTTATGCTTCTGGCAGCAATGAATCCTTGTCCTTGTGGCTATTATAATCATCCCGACAAAGATTGTGTTTGCTCTCCGGGAACAGTACAAAAATACCTAAACAAAATATCTGGGCCTTTATTGGATCGAATTGATTTGCATATTGAGGTAGTTCCCATTTCATTTGATGAGTTAGCTCACCATAAAGCAGGTGAAGAATCATCTATAATTCGAAATCGGGTTATATCGGCACGAGAAATTCAGCATGAACGATTTAAAGACTTTAAAGGCATTTATAACAATGCTCAAATGTCAACTCAAATGATTCATACCTATTGTCAGATTTCGGATGCTGGAAATAAACTACTGAAAACAGCTATGGAAAAACTCAAACTTTCGGCCAGAGCCTACGATCGGATATTAAAAGTTTCGAGAACCATTGCCGATTTAGCAGGAGTTGAAGAAATCAAAATTGAATATCTGGCAGAAGCCATCCATTTCAGGAGTTTGGATAGGGAAAACTGGGCGGGGTAGTATGGAGGCTAAGGAGAAGGCTGAGGCTCCATCCTTCATTTCATTTCGGATGACAAGGAGGAGGAGGCTTAGGCTGAGGCTAAGAAACGAAACCACTATGGATTATGAATGAATTTCATTTGCAAAACACAAAAAAACAATCATCAAATAGCAAAAAATAATCAATGTTAAAAATTTCAATCACCAAACTGTATTGAACATCTAGGAAGATTTTGAAGTTTAGTTGTTCTATTTTGTGATTTAATCATTGGAATTTATGATTTCCATTATAGATATTTATAGGAACTAATTAGCTACAATAAATTGCAGGGTTTTAACCATTAACTAGAGAATAAAAATTGACAAAAACATGTTTATTGATACACATACCCATTTGTTTTTAGAGGAATTTAATCACGATCGCAAGGAAGCTGTACAGCGCGCCATTGATGTCGGAGTAAATCAACTTATTTTACCCAATGTAGATTCTGAGACTTTGCCTGCCTTAAAAAAAATGGTCAATGATTTTCCTGCTATTTGCCACCCACTATTTGGATTGCATCCGGGATCTGTCAAAGAAAATTTCAAAGAAGAACTGGCTATTGTCAGGGAGCATTTGAATGATGAAAGATGCATTGGCATTGGTGAAATTGGACTTGATTTTTATTGGGATGATACTTTCCGAAAAGAACAATTTGAGGCATTTGATACCCAAATAAAATGGGCCGCAGAAAAGAATTTGCCCATTGTAATTCACCTCAGAAACAGTTATCAAGAAGTAATTGATATCGTGAGAAGCAATTTGCAATTAGGCATCAAAGGTGTTTTTCATTGCTTCACAGGAACAAAAGAGGAAGCAACCGAAATTATTGAAATGGGATTTCTTTTGGGAATTGGCGGCATAGTAACTTTTAAAAACTCAGGTCTTTCTGAAACATTAAAACATATTGATCCTGCTAATCTTGTTATCGAAACAGATTCTCCGTATTTAGCTCCTGTTCCCTTTCGTGGTAAAAGAAATGAAAGTTCCTATATTGTAAAAGTAGTCGAAAAGTTGGCAGAAATATATCAGTTAACTAAAGAAGAAGTTGCTGAAATTACTACGACTAGTGCAAAAAATCTATTTCAGATTTAACTCAATCAAATTTATATACGGCTAAAATGCCTTGATGAACAGAGAATGAAATAAGTCTTAATTAATAATTTATCCAACAACAATACTAAACCATAGCTGGGTAATATCATGTATTAGACCATCCTAACCTAAAACCGCCTTATTTTTGTTCCATAATTAGCATGAATGGTTTTTCCAATAATTCTTTGAATGTTTAGCAAATCACTAATTATTATTTGATTATGCAAATTTTTGCACAAATTTTATTTGAAAATCATCATTAATTTGCAGTAATTTGCGAGTCGAATTAGAATAGGTTCTTTTAGCTATTGATAATTAATGAAGTAGGGAGAGGTGTCCGAGTGGTCGAAGGAGCACGCCTGGAAAGTGTGTGTACGTCAAAAGCGTACCGGGGGTTCGAATCCCTTCCTCTCCGCAAATGAGGAAAATGGATAGGAATCAATCATTCCCTTCTTTATTTAATATTTATGAAACTTTTAATATTTGAAATCAATAAATTCAAACACATGAAAAAAACATTTTTATTTTTAGCGATGTTGGTCATGGTTTTTGCCATTAATACAAGCTATGCTCAAACTATGGCTGCTCCTGAGCAGGACTCAACTGAATTAGAAGACGACACCACAGCAGTTGTTGAAATGCCAGTTGAAGATGCTGCAGATGTTGCAACTGAAGATGCAGCTCCTGAACGCAAGGGAACGCAGGTTATTAAAAAATTCTTCATCGATGGTGGTGGATTTATGTTTCCTGTACTTTTCTGTTTGATTCTTGGTCTTGCAATAGCCATTGAAAAGATCATTACATTGAACATGAAAGCGGTTAATTCCAAAAAATTATTAGCTCAAATTGAAGATCATTTCAAGAAAAATGATGCTGAAGGAGCTCAAGAAGTTGCACGTAACACACGTGGTACTGTTGCTTCTATTGTTTATCAGGCAATCAGCCGCAGAAAAGAAGGAATCGAATCCGTTGAAAAATCAATTGTTTCGTATGGTTCCGTTCAAATGGGACTGCTTGAAAAAGGTCTTATTTGGATATCCTTATTTATTGCCATTGCACCTATGCTTGGATTTATGGGTACTGTTGTTGGTATGATCGATGCCTTTGATAAAATTGAGCAAGCAGGTACTATTTCACCTTCATTAGTTGCCGGTGGTATTAAAATCGCACTTTTGACAACTGTTGGTGGTTTGATCGTTGGTGTTATTCTTCAATTATTTTACAACTATCTTATTTCTAAAGTAGATGGTATTGTAAACGATATGGAAGATTCTTCAATCACGTTGGTTGATATGATGCTCGAATACGGTATTTCTGAAAAAGACAAACAATAAAAAATTTAAACGATGAGTGAAAAAACAAACAAACTGCCTTTACTGTTAAAAGCGGTTTTCTATATAGTAGTTGTCGCTCTCAGTTTGGTTTTTGTAATTAAGTTCTCTTTCCAGGAACTACCAGAAAACTTTTTTGGTGTTCCCAACTGGGAAGTATTTGAACAAACACCTACTGTTGGAGACCCGTCTATTGGCCTCATTTTAGGCTATATATTAATGGGCATATCATTGGTGGCCATCCTATTCTTTTTTGTGATGCAATTAATTGACAACCCAGCTAAAACACTTGGTTCTTTAGTTGGTATTGCACTGATTGCTGTCGTTTTCCTTATCACTTGGGCTATTGCTGATGGTGATATGACTATGGGAAAAGTGACTGAGTCAACATCTAAGTTCATAGGAGGCACATTAGGCCTTGCTGCAGCCTTGGGAGGAATATCTATTCTTGCCATAGTAGCTGGAGAAGTTTATGCCTACTTTAAGTAATTAACATGAGAAAGAAAAATAGAGAAACACCAGAAGTCAATGGAAGCTCAACAGCTGATATCGCTTTCTTGCTGTTGATTTTCTTCCTGATGGTAACCACCATTGAATCCAATGAGGGTATACCCAGAAAGCTTCCACCATTACCTGAAAATCCTGATGAGATAATTGAATCAAAACTTCATAAAAGAAATGTGTTTGAAATACGTGTCAATTCATCCGATCAGTTATTGGTAGAAGGCGAGTATGCTTCAGTGGCAGATTTAAGAAGATTAACCAAGGAGTTTATTCTGAACTATAGGCGAAATCCAAATCTTTCTGACGATCCTCAAGTAGCCGTAGTTTCCATCAAAAATGATAGAGGAACAAGCTACAAAACATATATTGGTATTCAAAACGAACTGGCAGCTGCCTATAACGAAATACGTGATAGTGAAGCGCGAGCGAGGTTTGGTGATGTTATGGATGAAATAACAGAAGATCAGCAGAACGAAGTAAAGGATAAGTTTCCAATGAAAGTTTCAGAAGCAGAACCCGAAAATATAGGAGGTAGCAAATGAACGGAAGATTTGATAGAAAACAGGGCAAAAAAGCGCCTGGCATTTCAACAGCCTCCTTGCCTGACATCGTGTTCATGCTTTTATTCTTCTTCATGGTGGCAACTGTAATGCGCGATTCAGAAGCATTGGTTCAAACCAATATTCCGAAAGCCAGTGAATTAACCAAGCTTGAAAAGAAAGAATGGGTAGCCACAATTAATATTGGGCCACCAGTTCCGTCATATCAGGCTATTAAGGGAACAGCACCAGTACTTCAGTTCAATGATAAATTTGGAACTGTAGATGAAGTCGTTGAATTCGTAGAAAATGAACGCTTACAACGTGAGCCTCGAATTCGTCCTTATATCTCCTATGCTTTAAAAGTGGACAAAGATGTGAAAATGGGTATTGTTTCAGATGTGAAACAAGAACTCCGAAGAGCAAATGCTTTAAAACTCACTTATTTGGCTACTGCAGGTACAGAGGATTATCGCTGAGTCTATTCTTGAAGAAATTTAATTGATTCATCACACACTATTCGAATATCATCGGATAGTGTGTTTTTTGTATAGGGATGTGATGATCCAAAATTGTGGGATGTGTAAGGCAAAATATTAATATCAATATTCTTATTCCATTTCTTTAGCTGAATGGCTTCTTCATAGGGTATAAATTCATCATCAATTCCATGAATAGCTAACATAGGAATCTCAAGCTTTTCCACTGCATGCTTTATATTAAATCGCTCTTTGTATTTCAAAAAGTTTTCATACAAGCTATAATAAACAGGAAGATTCTCAGCCGTTTTTTTATTTTCCCGATAATTAACGCCTTGCTTCTTCCATTCATCCATATCATAAAACCGATTCCAGGTTTTTTCATAATCATTAAAAGCAGCCCATGTAATTAATTTTTTTATGTGTTTGTTCTCGGAGGCTTTGATTATTGAATTCGAACCTCCCCTGCTATGACCCATTAAATAAATGGCTTCTGAATTTATTTTCAGTTCATCTAAATCGTTTAGCAGACATAAGTCTATTACTGCTTCCAGATCATTTAATTCTAGTTCTATCGTATTGTTTCCAAACTTCTCACTATCAGATATTATGGCAGGTGCGTCATGGGTTGTCCCATTATGTGAATGATTAAACTTTAAAAAGATGTATCCCATGCTAGCAAAATAATCAGCAATCAGATCCAATGCTCCCCAATTTTTAAACGATTTAAAACCATGTGAAAAGATAATAACCGGCTTTGCTAAATTACTTTCTGCATAATGGATATCTACCAACAGTAAATTGGACTTTGACGTCAAAACCTGATAGTTTTCAATGCGCTTTAAATGGGCTTTAATCATGTTAAAATGAAATTAAAATCTTATTTCTTAGAAAGGAAGTAAAATAAATATTCATAGCTTTACAGCAAATTTAAGGCTGCAAATTATAGCAGCAGTATTATGTCAGTACAACTTAAGAAAATTAAATCACCCGTAATTAAAGAATTAGAAGAATTTAACACCTTCTTTTACAATTCACTTAAGTCAAAAGTATCCTTACTCGACACCATTTTAAAATATATTGTCAAGCAAAAAGGAAAACAAGTTAGGCCTCTTTTCGTTCTGCTTTCAGCAGGACTAAATGGTCAAATTAATCAAAAAACATATAGGGGAGCAGCTCTGATTGAATTGCTACACACAGCTTCCTTGGTGCACGATGATGTGGTTGACGATTCCATGCAAAGAAGAGGAGTGTTTTCAATTAATGCGCTTTGGAAAAATAAAATTTCTGTTCTTATAGGTGATTATCTATTATCGCGGGGCATGTTGCTGGCCTTAAATAACAAGGATTATGAAACACTTGAGATTACTTCTGAAGCGGTTAAAATGATGAGTGAAGGCGAGCTTTTGCAAATCGAAAAAGCCAGAACGCTTGACATCAAGGAAGACGTTTATTTCAAAATAATAAAAATGAAAACAGCCTCTTTAATTGCATCAAGTTGTGCTATTGGAGCAGCTTCTGTTGAGGCTTCTGAAATGGATCAGAATTTAATGAAAGAATTTGGTGAAAATACTGGAATTGCTTTTCAAATTAAAGATGACCTTCTGGATTTTAGCACAGACATAACCGGAAAACCCAAAGGAACTGATTTAAAAGAAAAAAAACTTACATTGCCATTGATATATGCATTAAAAAAAGCTGATAAATCTGAAAAGAAACGTATCATCAATCTTATTTCCAGACATCATAAAAAGAAAGATACCTACCACACAGTTATTCGCTTTATTGAGGAAAACAAAGGCTTTGAATATGCAATTCAATTAATGAATGAATACAGGCAAAAGGCTCTGGATAATTTAAAACCATTTCCTGATAATGCTTACAAACAATCTTTAACCGAATTGGTAAACTTTACAGTTGATAGGAAAAAGTAAATCACCTTACTTAATTCTATCCTAAAAAAATTAATTTTCATATCATCTTTTTTAATTTGCTTAAAAATTTTACTTTTAGACATTAAATTTTATCAGAATTGTACACTTATCACCTGATTTCAAGACCAAATTCAAAGGCAAGAAAAGATATTTAGGCAATCTGGTTCGTAAATACATAGATGATTTTTAAACGAATACCTTATGGCAGAAAATAATAATGAGCAAAACAAGCATTCCCGAAGAAAATTCATAAGGAATTTAGGTGTAACTGTTGGTGTTGGTGCAATTGCCGGAACAGGAGCAATTTACACGGCTTCCAAAGTGCAAAAAAATAAAGTAAAAGTGCTCACACAAGATGGGCATTTGGTAGAAGTCGATGCAAATGAAATTAGTCCTGTCTCCAAAAAAGAAGAATTGACCGCACAGCAGAAGCGTGGGAAAGAAGGAATTGCTGGCAAAAAGTGGGTAATGGTTATCGATCTTGCAAAATGCCGAAACGCCAGAGATTGTATGAAAGCTTGTCAAAGTGCACATCATCTGCATCCTGAACAACATCATATTAACACCTTGAGAATGCAGGATAGTGAAGACACTTCTCCTTACTATATGCCAAAGAATTGCTTCCATTGCGACAATCCTCCCTGTACTAAAGTTTGTCCTGTTAATGCCACTTGGAAACGTCAGGATGGAATAGTTTTAATTGATAACGAAAGATGCATTGGTTGTCGTTTTTGTATGGCTGCTTGCCCCTATTCAGCAAGGATCTTTAATTGGCAGGAGCCGCTACCTGTTACAGGTGATGAAGAAAAAACCTATGATGTAGAACTTAATGTTCCTCAGAAAAAAGGAACCATTTCAAAATGTTTGTTTAGTGCAGATAGGCTTAGACAAGGAAAACTTCCTTATTGTGTTGAAGCCTGTAAAAATAGTGTTTTCTGGTTTGGTGATAAAAACGAAGATGCTGTGACAAATGGTACATCAGGTGAAACAGCAAAATTCAGTAAGCTTATTAAAGAAAATGCAGGCTACACGATTATGCCTGAATTAGGAACTGAACCACAAGTATTTTATCTGCCTCCTAAAAACAGATTGTTTCCGTATGAAGAAGAGACAAATGGAACAGATGCTCATGAAAAACATAGCTAAAAAGAAATAAAATATAAATTATGGCTCAATCATTACCGAGAGACGAGGCTAAAAAAAGATTGGATAAAATAACAACTGATCTTTTCAGACCCATTATAAAACACGACCATATTAGTCATTTATGGGTGTTTATTTTATTACTTATTATTGGTCTTGGTTTGGCATCCTGGTTTTTCCAAATAAAAAATGGATTAGCAGTTACAGCCATGAGAGACCATGTGTCATGGGGTATGTATATCTCCAATTTTGTCTTTTTTGTTGCCGTCAGTTTAATTGGTTCTTTAATCAGTTCCATTATGCATTTACTGAATATTCATTGGGCAAAACCTGTTTCCAGAATTGCAGAGCAGATTGCTATAGCAGCAGTTACATTGGCAGGATTGATTATTATTACAGATATGGGACGCCCTGATCGTTTTCTAAATATCTTTTTGCATGGACGATTTGCCTCTCCTATTGTTTGGGATGTAACAGTAATTACGACCTATATGGTGATCAGCGCATTACTACTTTACATTCCGCTTATTCCGGATATTGCATTATTAAGAGATCGCTTAAAAGGAATCCCAAACTGGCAACAAAAACTATATAAAATATTATCCTTAGGCTGGAAAGGATCTGCTGCACAATATAAAAAGATCTACCATTCAATGAGAATCCTGATGATTCTAATTATTCCGGTTGCTTTGGCTATTCATACAGTCACATCCTGGCTATTTGCAGCAACATTGCGACCAGGATGGGATACCACTATTTTCGGACCCTACTTTGTAACCGGAGCTTTTGTTGCAGGAACAGCTGCTGTTATTATTACGATGTATGTATACCGTAGTCGTTACGATTTGCAGGAATATATTCATGATAAACTATTCGACAATATGAATAAACTGCTGGTTCTTGTACTGCTGGTCTATCTGTATTTTAACATCAATGAATTTTTTGTTCCCGGTTATAAAATGAAAACTGCCGATGGCATACACCTCAGGAGTTTATTTACAGGTACTTATGCTCCCATGTTCTGGATGGTGCAAATTGGAGGTTTGATACTCCCAATTATTCTATTGGTTTTTAAACCGTTTAGAAAACCTGCCCCAAGTTTAATTATATCAATATTTGTTTTATTGGGAGCTTGGTTTAAACGCTACCTGATTGTTATCCCTACGGTTCAGCATCCCTATTTACCGATTCAAAATGTGCCTGAGAGTTTTCATACCTATGTTCCAACGGGAATTGAGGTTTCTGTGACCCTATTTGCATTTGCTTCAGCCATATTAATAATGACCGTATTGGCAAAACTATTTCCTGTAATCACAATTTGGGAGTTAGCCGAAGAGGAAGGTATCGACAAAGATTTATTGAATGAAAATTACGATCACTGATAAAAACAAACTGATGAGATATATAAAAACAATACTTATACTCGTTGTTTTCAGCTTTAGTTTTAACACGCTTTTTTCGCAAGAATGGACTATTGAGGATCCGGATATTGTGAATCCAAATGCATTTAATCAAGAAACTATTGATCTGGGCTCTGATTTGTATGAAGCTAATTGCAAAAGTTGTCATGGTGATCCTGAGAAAAATAATGGCAATGCACTATTAGTTCCATTACCACCCGATATGGCCTCAGAAATTCTTCAAAAAAATTCTGATGCAGAGCTATTTTACAAAATAAATAATGGAAACAAATTACTAATGCCATTTTTTAGCACATCACTCGGAGAGGAGAAAATATGGCAAGTTGTTTCATTTATCAGAAGTTTTAATCCTGATTATGTTCCTGCAGATTTTGTTGAAGCTGAAAAAACTGAATTAGCACTAGGTCAAAAAGCAGTTATTCGAATTGTCATTCAAGATAAAGAAGAAAAAATTTATGCAAACGCCTTAATCACTGAAAAGGGACTAGACGATGTACCAATTGTTAACACAGAACTTAAGTTTTACGTGAAACGATATTTTGGAAACATGGAAATTGGAAAAGCAAAAACCAATGACAAAGGACAAGCGGTAATCGATTTTCCAATTAACATTCCCGGAGACAGCACCGGATGTGTTGATTTGATTGTTATGATGAGTGATAATCCCGAACAAGTTAATGCAGTTGTTGAAAACGCACAGATTTGTTCACCCAACATCCCAATAAATATTTTTGAAAAAAGAGTTATGTGGTCTGAAAATTCACGTACACAATGGTGGGCTTTGTTATCCTATGGTTTTATTGTTGTAGGAGTTTGGCTCACAATATTGTATGTTGTTTTTCAAATTATTCAAGTAAAAAAACTCTCTAAATTATAGTTTAGTCAAGCGGTTAGAAAATCATCCTATACTAACATCAGTTTGTTCAATATTTATAATCATGGGAAAAAAATTTGCAGATAAAACATTAGCAGAAATAGTTATTTTAAATCATAACTTCATTCAAGTTTTTGAAGATTATAAGATCGACTATTTTAACGATGGGAAAAGTACTCTTCAAGAAATCTGTTTAGAATCAGGTCTTGAAATTAGTTTGCTTGAAAGCGTTTTAAACAAAATAGACAAGCATAAAATTAATAACCATTTAGACTTCCAAAACATGGGCCTGGATGACTTAATCAAACATATTGAGCAAGTTCATCATCATTTTATCCGAAAAAATTTACCAGAATTATCATTATTCGCGAATAAAATTCAACTCACTGAGAAATTAAGTAAAATACATCAAGGTGTAATTGAACTATTTATTACTCTAACAGAAGAGATTATGGTACATATGGAAGACGAAGAAAATATCATTTTCCCTCATATAAGATATCATTACAATCCGCTTAAGTACATCACGCCTGAAAAAGGACTAACCGATCATGAGGGCCTAACTGCCTATGAGTCCTTAATGAATCAGCATGAGGATGTTAGTGCGATATTAAAACAAATTAGCCGATTAAGCGATGGATACAATCCACATAAAAATGACTCGACTTTGATGATTTCTTTTTATAAAAAATTGCATGAATTCGAAGAAGACCTGCATGTGCACATTCACCTTGAAAATAATATATTATTTCCGCAAGCACAGCTTCTTCAAACAAAAAAGAATTGAAAAATTGGCGAAACCTTGAACAAGCGGTTCAATGACAAATACGACTTGTGTTCATTGTGGCGAAAACTGTGGCAAATATCCTGTTGTTTGGAACAACAAAGAGTTTTGCTGCCAGGGATGCAAAACTGTTTACCAACTCCTAAATGAACACAGCCTCTATTCATATTACGATATTGAAAAAACGCCAGGAGTAAAAATAGAGAAACCTGATTTTGAAAATAAGTATGCATATCTTGACAATAAAGAGATTAATGACAAACTAATTGAATTCACCGATGGTGAAATTAGTAAAATAACCTTATACATTCCGTCCATTCACTGCAGTTCATGCATATGGCTACTTGAAAATCTGAATTCTCTACATCAGGGGATCCGCCATACACTCGTCAATTTCGTTAAAAAAGAAGTTAGTATTAGTTATCATGAAAACGAAATTACACTTCGTGAAATTGTAGAATTACTCGCATCAATACATTATGTTCCGCAGATTACTTTGCAACAGTTTGATCAAAAAAAATCTCAGAAAAAAAACCGACAATTGGTCGGTAAAATTGGGATTGCAGGATTTGCTTTTGGGAACATTATGCTCTTTAGTATGCCACATTATATTCCGGGAAAAGAACTTCTAGAGGAACCATTTAAGAACTTTTTCTCCTACATAAGCCTATTTCTTTCGCTACCAGTATTAATCTATTGTGCAAACGATTACTTTTTATCTGCATTCAAAAATCTGAAGCATAAAATAATCAATATTGATCTCCCAATTGCCTTGGGTGTTTTAG
This sequence comes from Bacteroidota bacterium, assembly GCA_018698135.1. Classification (NCBI taxonomy): domain Bacteria; kingdom Pseudomonadati; phylum Bacteroidota; species Bacteroidota bacterium. The sequence continues at coordinate 1,857 of JABINZ010000131.1, read as the reverse complement.
CCTTATTTATGCAAAGTGCGATAGAAATTATTGGAAAAACGGGCTCTGGTTATCTCGATTCTCTATCAGGTTTGGTATTCTTTTTACTCATTGGAAAATGGTTTCAAAGTAAAACATACGAAGCCTTATCATTTGAAAGAGATTACAAGTCCTATTTTCCAGTTGCAGTTACACGCATTAAAGATGGGAAAGAAGAAAGTATTCAACTGGAAGAATTAAAAGAAAAAGATCGGATATTAATCCGAAATCAGGAACTAATACCTGCCGACTCAGTACTGGTTAAAGGTCTTGCATATATCGATTATAGTTTTGTAACAGGCGAATCCAGAGCTGTTTCAAGAGAAGTGGGAATGGAGGTATTTGCCGGAGGCAAGCAAATAGGTAGCTCAATAGAACTTGAAGTTAACAAAGAGGTTCAACAAAGCCAACTAACAAAACTTTGGAATCAGGAAAACACCAAAGAACAAAAAACATCAGCATTGGTTTTACTGGTTGATAAAGTGAGCCAATACTTTACCTTGATTATTATTAGTATAGCTGTACTAACTGCTGTTATATGGCTGTTTATTGATCCATCAAAAGCTATTTCTATAGCTACAGCTGTTTTAATTATTGCTTGTCCTTGTGCCTTGGCACTTTCAGTTCCATTTACATTTGGAAACAGTATGCGATTATTGGGAAAAGCAAAGTTTTATATAAAAAAAACAGATGTTATTGAGAAGCTGACAAAAGTCGATACCCTTGTTTTTGATAAAACAGGTACACTTACAAAGCATGGAGCTGAAAAAGTAGAGTTTGTAGGTGATCAATTAACTGAGGAAGAAAGCATTTATATTTATTCCATAAGCCGACATTCTACCCATCCATTAAGTTATTCCATAAGCCAATACCTGAATTCCAATTCGACCAATGCAGTTATTGATTTTATGGAAATTCCTGCATCCGGATTGAAGGGAGTTGTGAACAATCATAAAATAAAATTTGGATCCCATGATTTTGTTAGTGGAAATAATGAATTCATTGATGCTAAAGCAGCATCTAAGGTTTATGTATCTATTGATGGTCAAATAAAAGGCTTTTTTAATATTGAGAATGACTACAGATACGGACTTCCTGAAATAATCAATCAATTATCAAAAAAGTATGAATTACATGTAATATCTGGCGATAATGATTCTGAGAGGGATAGTCTGCAAAAGATATTTCCGACAAATAACTACCTTAATTTTAACATGTCGCCTGAAGACAAACTTAAATATATTCAAGACCTAAATGCCCAAGGCAAAAAAATAATGATGATAGGTGATGGTTTAAATGATGCTGGAGCACTTCGCGAAAGCTTGGTGGGAATCTCAATTGCCGATGATGTATATCAATTTTCACCAGCATGTGATGCTATTTTAGATGCTTCTAACTTTCATTTACTAAACGAATTAATTGAATTAGCCAAAAAAAGTGTATCCATTGTAAACCTCAGTTTTGCACTTTCATTTCTCTATAATATAATCGGCTTAAGTGTTGCTGTGCAAGGCTTACTATCTCCAATTTTTGCAGCGATATTAATGCCTCTTAGCTCTATTTCTGTTGTTATTTTTACATCAATTAGTACACGATGGATTTTCAACAAATCCAAACTCGCTCCATGAAGTGACCTGAAATTAAAATCTATTTAGCCAATCTGTTACTTGAATCCTTGAATTAAATATCACACGTATTTAAAAAAAAATTAGTTGCCATATCAAAACAAGACCGTTGCATGGTAAATGTGGATAAACACGAGCAAAAAACGAATCCAAGAACCTGTTAATCAGCGCGATAGATTGTATATTTGTAGTATGAAATTACAAAAAGCCCTAT
>JABINZ010000130.1 GCA_018698135.1 Bacteroidota bacterium | reverse complement strand
AGCTCCGGTAGGCAAAGCAATTTTATCCACTTTCGCTAAAGCTTCAGAGGATAAAACAATTTATCAATTTCACAGTTTATCAATTTTTCAGTTTATCAATTTTAAACTAAATAACCCCTCGCAATCCCAATTCAATAACTTTCACATCCAATATTTTCTTTTTATCCAGTTCTAAAATTACCATGGTTCTGATTTTGTGAAGACCATATTTTCCTGCAGATCCTGGATTAATGTGTAATAAATTCAGCTTTTTATCTGGCAAAATTTTCAAAATATGAGAGTGACCACTGATGAATATATCAGGTGGATTAAATTTGACTTCATTCCTTATAGATTGATCATAACGTCCCGGATAACCACCAATGTGAGTCATGAGTACAACAAAATCTTCTATTACAAACCTTCGTTTCAAGGGTATTGAAGCTCGGATTTCATGTCCATCTATATTCCCATAAACGGCTACCAAAGGTTTAATAGCCTGATAAATATCCAATAATTCCACGTTTCCTATATCACCAATATGCCAAATTTCATCACATTGTGATAGGTTGTGGGCAATCATTTCATCATGATGTCCATGCGTATCGCTGAGGATGCCTATTCTTTTCAAGCTGCTATATTTAATTGAATGCTTATAAATGCACCGATTTCGGTATTCAAGTTTAGCGAGAAATGAGGGAAGAAAAAAGAGTTAATGCTTGTAAGATTTGACAACTTTATAAAGTTGTCAAATCTGATCATCTAATTAAATGCAAAGTTCCACTCACAGAAATATTTTCCCCATCCATCCCTATTGACTTAATGTAATAGGTGTAAACGCCCATAGAAGATAGCTGTCCCCTGAACTTTCCATCCCAGCCCAGATTAGCATTATTGTTTTCAAAAACCTTCTCTCCCCATTGGTTAAATATCTGGATTTGGAAATCTTCAATTCGAATGCCTTTAACAATAAATGTATCATTTAATCCATCCCCATTTGGAGTAAAAGCAGTTGGTATCCATAACACTGGCTCGTATTCCAGGCAAAGTAAATTGCTAGTACTTTGCTGCCTGTTTCCATCTTTTTCAATTCCAACTATGCGATAGCATTTTTCCTTTTCTGTTTTGCCATCAAAAAATCGGCTATCATCATAATTAAGTGTTGTTGTAGATGTAACCATTTCAAATTGCCCATCATTATTTTCATATTGTAACCAATATGTTTCTACTCCATTTTGCCATTGTTCAAAAGGTGTCCAGCGAAGGATGCTGTATTCATTTGAAAATGATTCACCTGTTAGTAGAATATTTTTTAGTTTTAAGCTTTCAGTTGTAGTTCGATTGCAACTGTCCAGACCTGTGATTTTGTATGCATAAAGCATTATAGTTGGATCGACATCCATATCCAGATAAAAAGTATCTATTTGGTTTGTGATTTTCAAGTAGTTTATATCATTTTCACTTTTGAAAAGATTGTATGAGAAAGCGTCTGTAAGACTATGCCAGTTTATCAATATGCTTTTATTTTCAATTGTATGGCTTGAAAGTGAATTGATTTTGTCAGCTTCTGAAAAACCTTTTCTTAAATGAAGAAAAGCAGAATCCTTGGTTATACAACCCGTAGGGCCAACCAGCGTTTGAATGATTTTATAATTGCCTTGATTGGCATACAAATGTGCAGGGGATTTAAGGGTATCATAACTTCCATCTCCAAAGGAATAAAACCAGCTTTGCACTTTACCCAGCGAAGTATCAGTGATTTGAAGTGTGTAGGGAGAGCAATAATTGATCTCGCTCATTTGAAAACCAGGGCGTGGTGCTTCGATTATTTCCACCGCCTGATCCTTTTCTATGGTATCTGAGCAAAAGCCATTGCTATAAACAAGCTTAATCGTGTATTCACCAGTTTGGGTATAGATATGTGAAGGATTCTGAATTGTATCTGTTGTTCCATCACCAAATTCCCAAAGCCAGCTTTCCCCAATATCAATGTTTAAAGTATCAGCAAAAGAGGAATCATAAAACTGATATCCAACCCATTGACAACCTATTGTGGTGTCAGCATAAAAGTTTGCATTAGGTTTTCTTAAAAAAGTGACCGTATCTGATGTCCATTGAGTATAACCATACTCTTTTTGACCTTTGAGGCTTACAAAATACCTTCCTGATTTCCCGAAATCATAATACTGATGCAAGCCAACAGCTGTATCTCCATTAGGGAAGTACCACGTAAAAATTTTAAATATGTCGGTATCACTTTTATTGACCATGTTGAATTCAACATTGCAGTTCAGATCAGATTCAAAACTAATGCGCAATAGTTGAAAAAAGTTGTTTGGGAATGCCCAATTACCTGGGATTCCGATATTGGAAATCAGTAATACATTTTCTTGCAAATTACAGGAAGATCCCCATTTGTCAGGATTGTGTATAACTGAAACAGTTTTTTTATGAGGGTTTAATAAATAAACCTTGCCATCTGGGCCGGTTTTAATTGTATAACTATTAATACTTCGATCAAAATATTTAATTGATTTTGAATTTCTATCAATTTGTATTAATTTATTATCACGAATATTTGAGGTTATTAGATAAATAATTGAATCATTTGCAGAAAAAGCAAAACCACGATAATCAGGGGAATAATAAGATTGTCCATCATATTCGAGTAAAATTTTTTTATTGGAAATCTCACCTTTGTTTTTATCAAAATCAAAGGATTCAACATAATTATAACCATTTACTTCTATTGGAGTAGGATAACCACCTGTTATGATCAGGGTTCGTCCATCATGTGATGCACCTATTGTTTCATGAGAACTGAGATGGTTATCTGAATTGTATTTGTTTGTTATATGATATTTTTTAGGTAAATGTAAACTATCATTACTGAATAACCAGACAAAAAATGTATCAGGGTATTTCCTTGAAATTATCCAGATATCCTCTTCATTGGCATGCCTGATTGCTGTGAGGTAAAAAAATGTATCTTTTGAAATTAAGTTGTTTTTTGAAACCACTTCTTTCTTCCCTTCATCAATAACCGAATAATATAAACCATGATCAGAAACCTCGTAATAGTATTGAATTGAAAACAGGAAATATCTTCGGTAATGAGATACTGAAGGTAAAAGCAATTCACTCTGGCTTGTGAAAGCTACACCTTTTATCCCTATTCCATTTTTAAACACCGTATGATCTGCTCCATACACCGTGGTTTCATCTGAATAAAACAGCAATTTCCCCATGCTGTCGCATACGCTGCTACAATTACCTTTGGTCATTACTGCTGGGGGAGGATTCAATATTTGTGGTGGTGTATAATTGAAATCTAAACTTCCCTGTGAACCAAAAACCCATATATTATTTTCCTGGGGGAAAGAAAAATTGGCAAGTATAAGGAAAAGGGGGATAAGGTAATATTGTTTGTATTTTACCTTTCCCCAGTTGTTTTTATAAGATATATTATGAAATACCCGTTTACTCAATAATCAATACCTTTTTAACTTGTTTCTGATTTTCATCCAATGATATTATGCATTGATACATACCAGCTTCTCCTACTTCCAATTTACTGACACTTAAGCTACCCTGATTTTCGGTGAGATTAAATTCCCTTACTTTTTTACCACTTAAATCAAAAATGGTAATAACAGCACTGTGCATTTCAGCAGGAAGCCTGTATTCAATCGTAAACTGATTATTAGTCGGGTTTGGATAAATATCAAAGCTAATTTCATCTTTAATCTTCAAATTTATGATATTAACTGGCACATTAGGTTGTTCAGATGATTTATTTATGATCAGGATTTTAGGAGGGAAGTCATAATCTGTAAAATAAGTCAAAAGCTGACGAGACATTAATCCCGCCTGATCTTCAAATTGGGTGAGGTTGTGTAGGTTTTCAATCTCGATATCAAGTAAGTTATTCCAGTTCCTGTTGTCAGAATAAATAGATTTTGTAAGCAATACAAGGCTTTTTAGGTGGCCTTCTTCATCATTTTCAGGATGCCATTTCAAAATCAATTGGTCCGCTTCTTCGAAGCTGTTTGAATAAATCAATTTAAAAATATTATCCTGATTGGGATCCTTATCATTTCCCTCCTTCAAACCGGGAAGATTATCTTCATCACCACTTGGTGGTTCACCATCCCAACCATTCCAGAAACTATAAACATCACATTGGGTAATATCATTATCACATGGATAATCAGGCCACTGGTTAAATGCTACATTGTTAAAACATAGATCACCTGTAAAAAGGGAATTATAATAGTAAATTGGGCTGTTAAAACTATGATTATATATCTTATATGAAGTGTTGCAATTATGAGTTATACTAAATGAATTCAATGGGTTATAATAAGTAAAGACATTTTTTGCCTGATCATTTAAAGTCGAATTTTCTTGTATATACCAATCATCTTCATTTAGGTTTGTATACGTATTACATGGAATTAGTAGTTTTGTATTTGTACCGTTGATATAATTGCCAACAACATATTTTTCAGCATTGGTTGTTTGCCTGTCAAAAGTGTTTTTCAATATTTTGGAATAGTTTGTGGTTTGTTGTACATCAGAATTGCTAGTGTATATACCTGCAAATACCCCATGATAAGGATTTTGAGTTTCAATTGCAGTGGGAGGAATACCAGTTAATCCATTCTCCCAAATAAATTGGTTACTCATTGCCAAAAAGTCAATAGACGATTCAGTATAAATACCTATTGGGCTACCAAGAAGGGCGAGCTCCTCACCTTCATTGCTTAAATAAAAGCCATTCTTCCATTCAAATATGTTTCCAAAAATAATATTTCCAATATCATTTCTAGATTCAATACCATTACGACAGTTAATGAAATCATTGTCAAGAATTTTAACATCATTTTGAATACCTACAGAACTAGATGTACTTATTCCAACAGCTAAATTAATGAATTTGTTTCTTTCCCCATCAGGAAGGTCACATGGCTCAATAGCAGTATTTGGATCATCCATTGGATAAACATTGAAACTTGCATCAATTGTAAAAATTCCAGTTCCTCTATTGTCATCACTATAAATCCCATAATCCCCTTCATTTTTGAAAGTGCAACCCCTGAATTCGATACCATGTACATCCCACATGGATACAAATTGGTTGGTACCTTTATTATCGAAGTTGTCATCCACTAAAGGTCCAGTACATGTGAAGGAACAATTATAGAAATAACTACTATTAGGATAAGAATAAGAACCAAATCCAACCATTTTTCTGCAATTTTTAAAAGTTGAACTTTCGGCCTTTATAATACCTCCATGATTTTGGTAATTATCAGCAATTTCAACTGCTGAATAAGCGTTTTCGATTGTTGTATTTTCAAGTTCCAGGATACCTTGAAAAAAAGGCAAAGATGTCTGTGGGTCAATTGTTTGTGGATTATTTCTATCTCCTCTGACTATAATTCCTCCCCAAAAACGATCAGCAAGAGATTTTAATGTTGAATTATTAATGATTAACTTTCCACCGGGCATAACGATAATTTTTGAACAAGGTGTAAAACTGAGATTGCAATTATCAATAGTTAATACTGCTCCAGGAGGAATTTCAATAATATCATTTACAGTTTGCTCCAGACCATTCCAGTTACCAGCAGGGTTAATAGGGAAGAAAGTAAAATCATCACAATGAATTTGAATGCGCCATAAGCCACGCCCATAGGTTGCAGCAATGAGTTCATGACTTGTTGAATTGTATTTTAGGTCACTGATTATTACAAATGGAAGATTACCTCCAAAAGGTTGCCATTCTGTTGTATTATCTTCAAGATAATAAACGCCAATATCAGTTCCGCAAAACAATGTGGATATTTCACTCACATATAATAAACAGTTAATTGGTAAATCACCATTCAGGCCATTTGACACACTTGCCCAGGTATCTCCCGAATTCTCTGAATAATGAATACGACCAATTGTATTACTCCCATATCTTCCTAATCCGATCCAAACGCGCTCTGCATCATTTGGATCTGTTTCAACTGTGGTAATAATGTAATCTGGATTTATTCCTGTAGGTAAGGTTGAGATAGGACTCCAGATATTATCGTGATCTTTAAAATACAAACAGGATATTGATACTCCACCTCCACCTATTCCTTTTGAGCAGACGTATAAAATGTTATTGGGAGAGCCATGACTCTGTGTTATATCATATACATTTCCAAATGCGCAATAATTATTGTACTGACTAAAAGAATTCCCACCATCTTGAGACCAAATAATTTGATCATAACCAGCCGAACATGTTCCACCTGAAACTGATGTTGAATAGACAATTTGCGGATCATCAAAATCTTCTACAATAGGGACATTATATTTTGGGGTTTCGAATATTGTTGGAAGAAATCCACTTGGAAGGTCTTCAAATTTTCTAAATTTCATATTTGTCATGAGAAAGCTTTCATCGTTTTCGTCATTATAGTAGCAGGTGCCACCATCACCATCGTATGATCCAAACCTTGAAATGGGATCCCATTCATTTACAGAGGGTGTAAATTAAACTCTGTCCAAAATCGTAAATTTGATTATGGATCAGAACTATTTAGACAATTTAGAAGAAAAAGCGCTAGAACAGTTTAAGAGTGGGAAGTCGCTTTTTGGAAAAGATGGAGCGTTTGCTCCATT
>JABINZ010000129.1 GCA_018698135.1 Bacteroidota bacterium | reverse complement strand
ACTTGTGCTGTATGAACATCTGTAAAACTTTCTATACTTTTTATTTCTATAACAACTTTATTTTCTACCAATAAGTCTAATCTGTAGCCATGATCAAGTTTGACTTCCTTATAAACTATAGGCATTGGCTTTTCCTTTTCAACTTTCAATCCTTCAGTGACTAACTCATAAAATAAGCACTCCTGATATGCAGATTCTAACAATCCAGGTCCTAAAGACCTATGTATCTCAATAGACTTGCCTATTATGAGCTTGGAAATCTCATTTTCAACCATAACTCTGTGATCCTATGTCTTCTTTGTGAAACTTTGTGTAACAACTTTTATATATTATTAATGATCTCAACCATTTTGTCTGCATTATTATGTCCAAAAATATCCATTTGAACTTTAGTTGGATTGAAATTCATTATTTTTTCTGCATCTAAATCACTTTCTGGTTTCATTAGCAAGTTCCATCCCTCTTCAACGGTTTCTATCCATTCAGTTTCTGATCGTAAGGTAATACAGGGTTTCATTAATATAAATGCTTCTTTTTGTATACCTCCCGAGTCTGTTAATATTTTCCTTGCATTCGATTGAAGATAAATGAAGTCCAAGTAACCTAGTGGTTCAATCATTTGAATATTTTTCCCGACTGCAATTTTATGTGTCTCTAGAATACTTTTTGTCCGTGGATGCACAGGGAACAAAACAAGTTCATCTAATTGGCTTAATGTGTCTAGGATATTTCTCAAAACGTTGGGATCATCCACATTATAAGGCCTATGAAGTGTCAATAAGTAATATGAGTTTTCTGTTAATTTCAGTTCATCGAGTATAATCGATTTTGATTTCGCTACTTCCAAATTTCTCATCAAAGCATCAACAGTAATATCTCCAACTAAATACGATTTATCTTGTAGTCCTTCATTTTGCATAAGATTCATTGCATTTTGAGTTGGTGCAAACAAATATTCTGAAACATGATCCGTTACAATTCGGTTTATTTCTTCTGGCATAGAACGATTGAAACTCCTTAAACCAGCTTCAATATGGACAACATCAATTCCCATTTTAGATGCAGCTAAAGCACCAGCAAGTGTTGAATTTGTATCTCCAAAAACAATTACCAATTGTGGTTTCTCGATTTCCAAAACCTTTTCAATTTCAGTAAGCATAGTGCCTGTTTGAGCACCTTGTGTAGCAGAACCAATGTTTAAATTATATTTAGGTTGTTTTATTTTCAGATCACTAAAAAATGAATCTGACATATTATGGTCATAATGCTGTCCAGTATGGATAATTATCTCTTTGTGAAACTGGGTTAGCTTTTCTGATAAAGGTGCCAGTTTTACAAATTGAGGCCTTGCTCCCACTATAGAGATGATTTTCTTTCGATTCATGCTTACAATCTCAATTCACTAATTAGATAAAATCTATCTACTTTATTATTTTGATTCCATGAAACTCTCAAAAGCATTTCTTACCAATCTGAAAGTCAATCTTTTATATTCAGGCAAAGAATCTACAACTCCTGTATTAACAATTTCACAACCAGTTGAGCAGCTTGCACCAAGTTTTTGAACATCTTTGAAATCAACTTTGTTGAATTCAGAATCAGCATAATTTTCATTCAGGAAGTCACAAATAGCTTGAACTTCATTTGCTGCTCCTCTTTCCATTAAATTAAAGGACTCAAATACAAAATCAATGAATTCTTGTGAAGGGAGCTCTTTACCTCTCCCAATCCCTGCATAACCAATATTTAAATCATCAAATTGACTTGGTTGATAGATGTTACAAGCATCCAAAATTCCTTTAAGGTTTTTTGCTTTGGTAATTAAATCTGCAAACTCCTCAAAATAAATTTTATGAGCAGTTGCCATAAAAATATAATCAACATTTTTAACTGCATTTTCTAAATCATTTGTGAAGATATTGGAAACTCCGAATTTTTCCAGATTCTGATCATCAGTCTTTACATATGGATCTTGAATAATTACATCACATCCTTTTGCCTGAAGCTGCAAAGCCAATTGAATTGATGGAGAATTTCGTGTATCTTCAGAATTAAATCGGTAAGCAGCACCTAAAATAGCAACTTTCTTTCCATCAATTTTCTCAAAGTTTCTTTCAAATAAGTTTATTGTTTCAGCGGGAGATTCATCATTGATCACACGTGAATTAATAATTAAACTATTTGATGTATCAAATCCACTTTCAATGCGTCTCCACCATAGTAAAATTCCATCTTTGGGCAAGCAGTGTCCTCCTACTCCTACCATAGGAACTAAAATACCACCACTTGGAACTGCATTTGGATCGTTGGAAGCATCATCTGCTTGGGCAAGTTTTTTATTTATCTCATCTCTCAAATGATAAAAGTGAATATTGTTTTCATCACAATATCGAACAACCTCTGATGAAAAAGCAATACGTACATCACGATAGGCGTTTTCCAAGGTTTTAACTACTTCGGCAGTCATACTGTTTGTTGCATGTAAAATACCTTTCGTAACAATATGTTGATAGATATGCTGAATCATTTTAGGCGTTTCAGGATGCAAGCCAGCCACTAATTTATCGGATTCGGTAACTCGTTCAACTAATCGTCCAGGCATCACACGGTTAGGGCTATTTCCAAGCAATATATCTTTGCCTTCAATCAATCCAAATTTTGCAAAATGATCTTTTATTAATGTAGCCATTGATGAAGGTGCTAAAGTCGATTCAAAAACTACCAAAGGAATTTTATTTTTAGGCTTCTTTTGAAATGCTTCTGCTAAGCTTGTTAGTCCGCCAAATAATGGGCCATAATCTGGTCCAAAACCATCTTTATCTGTTTGAATAGAAACCAAAACCATATCTGCATCAGATAATACATCAAAATCCCAACTTGCACTAAGCAAACCCTCTTTCACTACTTCTGCTGTAATTTTATCCAGACCTGGCTCTATACCGCCAATTACTGATTTTCCACTATTTATTGCATCGACTTTCCAACCAGAATTTTTTGAATTTCGTTGAACAACACAAACTTTTGCAGGCTTATCAGTTCCAACTTTAATTCTTGAATTTGCCAAAAGAGTTGCCATAGGCATTCCTACTATGCCAGGGCCAATAACGCCAATTTTTTCTACCTTCCAATCGAAAGAATAATTTTCAGTTAACTGTATTTTCATCTGTTTATAATTGTTTTAAAAGGTCATATGGAACTCGCATATAGTCATTCCCTTGTTTGTGTAAACTTATTCTCATGCTCGTTTCATATTTCATTTTTTCTGCTAAAAGATTCAAAATATCTATGCAATATTATTCACTTATTTCTTGACGTCCTCTTGACTTTGAATTTTTCTAGTATTGATCCTTTAATTCTTATCAATAAATGTATTAAACCATAATTCCAAACAAAGCATTCCCCAAAGCTGTCTACCAAATGGTTTTTCAGACATGATAATCTGCTCTATTTTCTTGCAATTCAATATCCCTCTTTTCTTGCATTTTTCAGATAATAAGATGTCTGAGATAAAATCTTTTGCTTCTTTTTTTGCCCACAAATGCAAGGGAACAGGAAAACCCATTTTATCCTTTCTATTGGTTATTTTAGGAGGCAAAATATGTCCTACTGACTTTTTAAGGAAGTATTTCAGCTCTCCTCCTTTAAACTTCATGGCAGGAGGCATACTGGCAACTAACTCAACTATACGTTTATCCAATAATGGAACTCGTGATTCAATCGAAGCAGCCATGCTAACTCTGTCCTCGACTTGCAAAAGAGCTGGTAAGCTACCAAACAGGTCGAAATAAGTCATTTTGTTGTAATAGGATTTTGTATTCGGATTATTAAATAGATTACTAAATTTCGAAAAAGCATTTTCAAGATTATATTCAGCTGAGAAGTCTTCTGTAAAATAATCCTTATTGCCATGCATCCTATCTATCAAATGAAAATATCTAACATCCATTGGGTCAAAAGCATCTTTACTCCAGAAGTTTTTAATCATTGGGATATAGCTTTTGATAAATGGCAAATTGGGCACAATTGACTGAAGAGAGACTATATGCTCTCCTTCATCTGTATTTTCGAGTATACTCCCTTTTAATGCTTGCTCCAGATAAGCAACTAAATATCTGGCATAACCACCAAATATCTCATCTCCTCCTTGCCCACCCAAAACAACTGTCACGTTTTCAGATGCTAATTTGGATACCATGTATTGAGGAAAAACACCTGGACCAGCTACAGGTTCGTCTAAGTGATAAATTAATTTTGGTAACTGATCGATAAAATCTTGAGCTGTTGGATAAATTTCAAATGCTTTTGCACCACACTGATCGGCAAGTAATCTTGAGTATTCTGTTTCATTAAATTCAGGTCCTTCATTAAATGCTCCAGTAAAAGTTGAGATTGGTGTATGTGAAAAACCAGATACCAATGTAGTGACTAAACTCGAATCAAAGCCACCGCTCAAATAAGTCCCAATAGCGACATCGCTTCTCATTTGCATATTAACGGTATCCTCTAATAGGTGTTTAATTTCATTCTT